>DATISI010000232.1:0-4813 GCA_035581745.1 Clostridiaceae bacterium | reverse complement strand
CTTTAGACTGAACTTGATGCCTCTGGCTTTCATGGCGATGACCATGTGGGCGAGCACGATTCCCATGTCGATCTTGTTCAGGGACTTGAACAGGGCATTCTTGATGAATCCGAGTTTCGTCCGCATGACATGGATCTTCTTCTCTTCGATGATGAATCTCCAGGGCTGGGTGTTCATCGAGGATGGGGCAAGTCTTGCAGCATCGAAGATGTCCCGGTACTTCCTTTTGATCAGCCCGCTGAGGACAAGGTCCCCCATAGGCTTCCGCTTATAGTATTTCGGATTCCCATAGAGGTCTTCCGGTACTTCCGGAGAACCGAATCCCAGGATCAGGACCGGTACGAACTTCTCATCGAGCTCCACGATCTCCCTGAAGTCCTCCGTGGTCAGTCCGCCAGCGGTCATGCAGTTCGCGATGCCCAGGTTGTTGAGCGCCAGGGCGATATGGGCCATCGAGTAGCCAGCGGCCAGCCGAAAGCCAGGTTTCACCTCGGTGCATGCCACGATGTAGTGTGGCGACTTCACTTTCCCATAGCTTCCGATGATGCCGTTGAGGCGCTCCATGAGCTCCTCACCCTTCAGGATCACGTGGTACTGTATGGGGAGGTTCTCGAAAAGGTTTGGGGCGGAATCCACAAATTCCTGCACCCTTCCAATCGTCACGTCAGACAGGGGTTCCATGAGGAATTTCCTTGTCGACTTCCTTTTATAGATGTTCTCATACAGCTCCAATTTTCCACCTCTTCAGATCCTCTTGATTTAATCCAGTCCGTATTCTGCTGATTCGATTATAACATTAAACGCCTCCGTTTTTCAGGATAATCACCGGCGTTTTGAAAATGTTAAAGAAGTTCCAGCCTGCCCTCAGAACGGTCGTCTCCCCGTTTCTGCATGTCCCTCATGGGGTTTCTCCATTCCATGTGCTACCCGACACGCTCCAGGAGCACGACAGCATGGGAAGAGATCCCAAGGAGCGCACCCGTGAATCCGAGCCCTTCCTCGGTGGTCGCCTTGATGTTGAGGCTGCCCTCCGGCATGGACAGGGCTTCCGCCACGATCCTTCTCATCTCCGGGATATGTGGCGCCATCTTCGGCTTCTGCGCGATGATCACGCAGTCGATATTCCCGATTTCGTATCCTTCCTCCTCCATCAGGCTTCTCACATGCCTGAGGAGCGCGATGCTGTCCGCACCTTTGTAACGTTCATCCGTATCCGGGAAGTGCTTCCCGATATCGCCTTTTCCTAAAGCCCCGATGACCGCATCCATGATCGCATGGACGAGGACGTCCGCGTCCGAATGTCCAAGGAGCCCTTTCTCAAAAGGAATCTTCACCCCTCCGATGATGAGGTCCCTCCCCTCCACCAGTTCATGGACATCATAACCCATTCCAATTCTCATCAAGATCTTCCTTTCCCCTTTTGGGTTTGTCTTCATTTTTTGGATTTGTCTTCATAGATATGATTTAGAAATAATTATAGCATTGTTTGTCCAAAATTAACTGATTTGTCGCAACTTGTGCTATGCTAATTTGATATAATAACAGAAAAGAAGATAATGCTTGTATATTTAAAATTGGAAGAAGGTTGATACGGTTGAAAAGATTCATTGGAATCCTGCTCATCATCGCCGGGGTTTCCCTGGTTTCCTATACACTCTACATGCGCTATGACGCCCAGCGGGCGAACGACCTCCTGATCCAGCAGTTCGAGGAGAGCCTGCTTGGACTCGGCGAGCTTGCAGAGACACCTGATGCCGGATACAAAGAGGATGGCACCCTCCTCCCTACGGATAACCTTCCAGGAACCGACGCGGAACCCGTATTGAATCCTGATGGCACAACCGCTCCGGTGAAGACACCTGAAGAGATCCAGAAGGAACGTGAACAGGTAGTCAGCAACGCGGTCTCCAAACTGAAGGCGGTCGGAATCATCAACATCCCCAAGCTCGGGGTTGTCGGGCCCATCGTCGAAGGGATCGGCGACGTGTCCCTCCGCTATGCCGTAGGCTATTTCCCCAATACCGGTACACCGGGCAAAGGGAATTTCGCCCTGGCCTCCCATCGGAACTACACCTATGCCCACTACTTCAAGGACATCAACAAGCTGAAGAACGGCGATGAGATTGTCATCCGGACAAAGAATGGCAGCTTCACCTATGTCGTCACAGGACAGGAAATCGTGGAGCCAACGGATGTCGAAATCCTCAAACCGACCAAATCCTCCACCATCACCCTGGTCACCTGTACCGTCGACAGCAAGCGAAGGGTCATCGTCTACGGAAAACTGAAATCATGAGGCAGTGATGCCTCTTTTTTCACCACTTTTTCTCCACCTGAAGAAAGAAGGATAAGAAATGGATATCAAAGGAACGTACAATACCGCCCGGGTCTTCACGGACAATCTCGAGAACGAAGCCCGGGAACAGGTGAAGGAGCTGCTGGATCAGCCTTTCACCAAGGGACTGAAGATCAGGATCATGCCGGATGCCCATGCGGGCAAGGGCTGCGTCATCGGCACCACCATGACCATCGAGGACAAGGTCGTGCCGAACCTCGTCGGACTTGATATCGGCTGTGGCATGCTGGTGACAAGGATCCTCACGGACAGGCGCATGGAGAACAGCGACCTCCAGCGCCTGGACGATACCATCCGCAAGCATATCCCGTCGGGTTTCTCCATCCGCACGAAATCCCATCATCTCCTCTCGAAGACACGCCTCACGGAGCTTCGCTGCAGGGACCACGTCGACCTTGACCGGGCACGGATGTCCCTTGGCACCCTTGGCGGAGGCAACCACTTCATCGAGCTGAACGAGGATGAGGAGAAGAACCTCTACCTCGTCATCCATTCCGGGTCCCGCAACATCGGGAAGCAGGTCGCGGAATATTACCAGAACCTGGCCATCCGGAACCTCTCGGGCTCTGTCCTCCCTCCCCTGGTCAAACAGAAGAAGAAAGGCCGGGAGAAGGTGCATATCCCTGACCGGGGAAGGCCTGAGGAAAGCCCATCCGGGCCACCCATTCCCAAAGGACTCGCCTATCTCGAAGGTCAGCACCTCGAGGACTACCTCCATGACATCGGGATCATCCAGAACTATGCGGACATCAGCCGTCAGGCCATGGCACACGACATCATCAGGGAGATGGACTGGAAGACGGGTGAGCAGTTCACGACCCTCCACAACTACATCGACCTCCAAAGCAGGATCCTGCGCAAAGGGTCCGTCTCTGCGGAGGAAGGCGAGAAACTCATCATCCCCATCAACATGCGGGACGGTTCCCTCATCTGTGTGGGCAAAGGCAACAACGACTGGAACCAGTCCGCACCCCACGGCGCTGGAAGGCTCATGAGCCGGACGAAGGCCCGTGAGGTCCTCTCTTTGGAAGACTTCAGGCGGACGATGAAGGACGTGTGGACGACATCGGTCACGAACGCCACCCTCGATGAGGCCCCTTTCGCCTACAAACCCATGGAGGAGATCATCGCGAACATCGGAGATACCGTGGACATCCTGAAGCGGATCAAGCCCATCTACAACTTCAAGGCTCCATAATCACCAAAGTATTTCATAGAAACCGACAGGAACCTGCATGCCCTGGCTTCATCAGCCGGCATGCAGGTTCCTTCATTCTTACAGTCTATTTTCCGTCCCTTCCTATGTTTCCTTGTCCTGTCCTTTTCTTCCTGCTTTTCTTCCACGCTCCTGATACGTCTTCAGAGACCTCTCCAGCAGGATTCCAGTACCTTTACCTTGGCCCCGCTTCATCGCCCTGGCCCAGGACATCGCTCCAGACCACATCACGGATGAGCAGATAGCTCTTGTCCTCCCTGGCCTTATAATGGAGGGTGAACTTCCTCGTATCAACCTCGATGAAGGACATGGCGGACATGAGGTCCCTGTCCTTCAGGAAATGGACGGAGATGATGTCCCCCTGCCCGATCCTGATCAGGATGGTCGCGACCTCGAAGAACTCCATCTCGATCATGTAGCGTATGACCAGAGGCTTTCCAAAATTGTCGACGAAATAGTCCAGGTCACCTTCCCGGTCCTTGGTGCTCCTTATGGTGTACTCGCCGTTCAGGATCTCATCAAGCTTCAGCATTCCTGGCACCTCCCTTTTCCAATCCTTTCTTTCCATTATACTTGAAAAGCCCTTTCCCCGGAGAGGAAAGGGCTTCTGTCAGCCATTGTTCTTATTAATTTTACATTCTTGATGGATAAGTGTCTGGGCTATCCTAGTAGGACTTGCCCCAGACCACAAGCTTCTCCGCCTTTTCTCCGCAGCATACGCAGGTGTCTGCGATGGCTTCCTGCTCGAAAGGCATGCACCTTGAGCTGAGTCCGGCTTCTTCCTTGATCTTTTCCTCACAGGAGAGCTTTCCACACCACATCGCACGGATGAATCCAGGTTTTGTCTCGGCATTCTCCTTGAGGGCTTCGAAGGTTGTCGCTTCCGAAGTCATGGTCGCCATACGGTTTGCTGCCTTCTCGTACAGGGCGTCAAGGATCTCGTTCAGGAGGCTTACGATCTTCTCCTCAAGCTCATCCATGCTGACGATGGTCTTCTCTCTCGTATCACGTCTGACCAGGACCACCTGGTTGTTCTCGATGTCCTTTGGTCCGACTTCAAGCCGGATTGGGACGCCATTCATCTCCTCTTCGCTGAACTTCCATCCTGGCTTCTTGTCGGAGCCGTCGAGCTTCACCCTTGCGAATGCGGAAATCTCTTTCCTCAGCTCTTCCGCCTTCTCGAGGACGCCTTCCTTGTGCTGTGCCACCGGAATGATGACGACCTGCACAGGAGCGACTCT
>DATISI010000231.1:0-11026 GCA_035581745.1 Clostridiaceae bacterium | reverse complement strand
ATGTCTTCGATTCGGAGCGTGTGCTGAAATCCACGATTGAATTCCTCTCGAAAACCTTCGCGAGGTTCAATGGAAGGATCTTCATATCCCCCGGGAACCATGATCCCATCCAGCCGAACAGCCCTTATCGACGGTATGCCTTTCCGGAGAACACCCACATCTTTGAGGCGTATGAGGAGATCCATATCGAAGATTTGGACCTGTGGGTCTGCGGATGTGGTTTCACGGAGCGGTCCGCAAGGCGCAGCCAGCTGCAGGGAATCCATGCCCCGGATGGACCGGGGATAAAGCTGCTGGTCATGCATGGGGAAGTGACCTCTGGAAGCCCTAATGAGTATAATCCGATGCGGACCGAGGAGATCAGGGAAAGCGGATTCCACTATATCGCCCTCGGACACCGTCATGATTTCAGCGGAATCCTCACCGAAGCGGTTACCGCTTATGCGTATGCGGGAATCCTCGAAGGTCGGGGATTCGACGAACTCGGTCCCAAAGGATGCATCATGGGGACAATTACCGCTCACGGGAACGATCTTGGATTCATTCCCTTGAGCAGACGGACCTACGAAATCAGACCAGTCAATGTAGAGCTTCTTCATAGCAACCGGGAAATCGCGGAAGCAATCATGAAGGAGATGAAGAAGGAGAAGTCTTCAGGCATCTTCAGGTTCATCCTGAAGGGCGAGGTCGAAGGCTATGCGGATATCAGCAGCGACATGGTATATGACTTTATCAGGGAATCATTCGAGGGATGCGAGGTCATCGATAGGACAAGCGTCAGGATCGACATGAAGGACAGGTCCAAGGAAAGGAACCTCATGGGACTGTTCTTCGACAACATAGGCGCGAGACTAGAGCAGGAAGGCGCGGACAGGAGCATCCTGGAAGAAGCGCTGAGGCTTGGCGCAAGAGCGCTCAGCCAGAGGGAGATCTAAGTGAAGATACGGAAGATTAGGATCGGTAATTTTGGAAAACTGACAGACTTCGAGGTCAGCCTGGAAGACGGGGTCAACATCATCTATGGTGGCAACGAAGCGGGGAAGAGCACGCTGCAGGGCTTCATCCTGGCGTGCCTGTATGGATCAAGCCTCAACCGGAAATCGGGAAAGGAATCCCTGCGGAAACGGTTCATCCCCTTTGACAAGAACTTCGCCTCCGGGGTCCTTGAGATCGAATCGGGTGAAGAGGAGATCATCATCGAGAAGAAAGTCGCCGCGACCAAGAAAGATGATGCGACAAGGGTATACAGCAAAGCCTCCTACGAGCAGCTGGGATACACGGAGAACATTGGCAGGGAAATCCTCGGTCTTAATGACTCCGCCTTCCTGAAGACCCTTTTCATCACACAGGATGGCACGTCCTTCAGTGAGGACAGGGATGAGGGGCTCATCCTGAAGCTCACGAATCTCCTCGACACCGGGGATGAGGAGATCTCCTACAACAAGGCCATGATCCGGCTGGATGAGGAGATCAGGAAGACAAAGAACAACAGGAAGACGGGCAGGCTGGACCAGCTGTATCTCGAACAGGGGCAGCTCAACACGGAACTGATGGAAGGGATAAGGACGCGGAAGATCCTCGAAACGCTGGAGCAGGAACTTGCAGAAGCCCTGCAGGAGCGGGAGGACCTGAAGCAGGAGGCTTGGGAACTCTATGCCCTGAAGGACAAGATCCGGATCTACCAGATCAAGGATGAATATATCCGGCTGAAACGATACGCTGACGGGATCCGGGAACTCAAGGAGAAGTCCAGGGACCTTTTCAGTCTGGATATGGAAGATGCGCTTCAGACACTCCGTCAGCAGCATACGGAACTGCTGCAGAACCGCGAGGAACTTGACCAGAAGGAGACGGAACAGGCGGAAATCCAGAGGGAGATGCGCCATCTGGAGATGGAGCTGGAATCCTATGCGTACTTCCGCGACTTCGATGACAGCCTTCTGATCGAGATGATCAGACTGGACACGAATATCCAGCTGCTCAATGAAAAGTTGAAATATTTCACGAACAGTTCACCGGTGAACGAGGAAATCGTCAAACGCAGGGGAGAACTGAAGTCGCTGCTCCATGACTATGAGAAGAGCCTGATGCGGCTGAAACCAGACCCGATGAAGGGGATGGCCCTCCCGGGACTTGGTGTCCTCGCTTCCATGATCTTCTACTTTGTCAATGGACAGAACCCTTACAGCCTGCTTACCCTGATCCTCGTCATCCCCTTGTACCTCCTGGGGCGAAAACTGCGTAGTGCGATGAGACATCGTGCATTGCGCAGAAGCGACCAGCTGGAAGAAAGGATAGAAGCCCTCGCCAGGGAAATCGGAGTGGATTCCAAAGAGGTCCTGCGTTCAAAGCGGATCATCGAGACCATACCGGACAACCGGGAGACAGGTGCCCTGCAGAATGATTTGAAGGACCTCATGGATAAAAGGGTCAGTGTCTTCACCAGCTCCGCATCTGACAGCCTCGAACATTTCATCGAGAAGTTCAACCGGAACAAGTCCCTGAGGGATAAGGAAAAGGAACTGAGCACGAGACTTGCCCTCCTCGGGACCGAAGTCAGCAATCTGTCTGCCATCCATGACGCAGGCAGCGATGCCTACCTGGACATGCTGCGAAGCCTGGGGTTCAAGGGAGAGGTGGAACATTCCCTGGATTTCATCGAATATTATGAGGCTCAGCTGATCAAGAAACGCAACATCATGATCCAGGAAGAATCCCTGAGACTGTCCTTCAAGAACCTCATTGGCGACCGCGATGAAGCTGAGGTCATGAAGGAAATCGAGCAGCTTGAGGTATTGGGATTCACGGAAGAGGTGAATGAAGAAGAGCTGGATTCGAGGATCCGGAAGAACAGCTCTGCGGAACTCCTCCTCCAGGACAGGATCAACAGGGCGGAAGCCCAGATCCTTGAAGCCCGCAGGTCGAAAAGGGAACCTTCCATCGTGGAAGGGGAACTGATGAGCAAGGCGGAGGAGATCAGCGATATGGAGAAACGGTTCAAAGCGCTCCAGGTTGCGAAAGAAGCGATCACCGAGAGCTACAAGCTGCTCAGGCTTGATTTCGGACCCCGTCTGAACAAGAGGGTATCCGAAATCTTCAATCTCATCACGGAAAGCGGAAGGGAGATCAAGGTCAACGAGTTCTTCACGATGAACTATCTCGCTTCAGGATTCCTCCATCACGAGGAATTCCTCTCCCACGGTGCCTTTGAACAAATTTATTTTGCACTGCGCCTGGCTATGATCGAGATGATGTTCGGGGACCAGGAAGTGCCGATCATCCTCGATGAGCCTTTCGTACATTACCACAAGGACAGGCTGGAGAAATCCCTGGACTACCTCCTCACCCTTGGGGAACATAAACAGGTCATCCTCTTCACCTGCCACGAGAGGGAAATGGAATACCTTGGAGAAAGGGCCAATGTGATCAGGATCTGATTTTTTTTTCAGACGAACCGTGACAGCTTCATATCCCTACAAGGGGACATCGTGAATCGTTTCAGCAAATAATGCCCATGGATATCGATAGGGATGGTCGATGTCCATGGGCATATCTCATGATATGTCGGCAATGAAGAAAAAAATTAACGGATTGTTCATCATATGTCATCGGTGAGAAAGCCCATTTGCCCTGTCCGTGAGTGGAAAAATGCAGGAAATCATAACGGATCATCTGTGTCCAGACATTAATTAATTTTGAATTTTCCCGATGAATACGTATTCATTCGGGATTTATGGTAAAATTGAAGTGTAAATATAATATGAAAGAGGGCTAGACATGAATATAGCATTTTTTCTTACGCCTAAAGCGGAGCTGATTTATGAGATGACAGATTCAACGATGAGACAGGTTCTGGAAAGGATGGAACATCATGGTTACAATGCCATTCCAATCATCGACGAGAAAGGTCGCTATATCGGAACGCTGACTGAAGGAGACTTGCTCTGGAAGATCAAGAACACTCCGGGACTGTCCTTCAGGAATACCAATAAGGTATTGGTAAAGGATATTGAAAGAAGAAAGACCCACGAGGTTGTGACCATCAACGCGGACATCGACAGCATCATATGCCTGGCCAGAAACCAGAACTTCGTCCCTGTTGTAGATGATGAAGGCGTCTTTATCGGCATCATCAAGAGGAGCGACATCATCGATTATTGCTACGGGTTCATCACAAACAACAAGAAAATCGTGTAGACACAAGGTTCCAAGGAAGCTGAAGTTTCTTCAGCTTCTATTATATTCTGCATTTATTAGGTATAATGGTATTAAATTAGGAAAAGGAGACGGCGCGTGCCGTAACAATCATTATGGAAGAGAACAAGAACAAGGACATGAATGAAGTCGAAAAAAACGAGGAGACCATAGAGGTCGAGGCTACAGCGGTAGAGGAAGAGACAGTCGACAAGGAACTGGAGGAAGCCGAAGAAGTGAAGGCGGAAGTCGTAGAAGTCGATGAGACAGTTCCAGGACTGGACGTCCCATCAGAGCCAGCTGTACCTGAGGTCGAACTGCCAGAAGAACCGGTTATTCCAGGACTTGAAGTTCCGGAAGTTCCAGAAGTTCCAGCAGAACCAGAAGTTCCCGCAGAACCTTTAGTGGAAACACCAGAGAAAGAGATTCCTGCAGTTCCGGCTGAACCCGTCGTACCGGAAGTCGAGGTCCCTGCAGAGGAGATTTCGATGGCTGATGCCATGGATGACTACACGGTATCCAGGATCGCCACTGGCGAAGTCCGGAAAGGGAAGATCATCAAGGTTACAGCAGATGAGGTGTTCGTGAACATCAACCATTTCAGCGATGGCGTCGTGCCAAGAGAAGAACTCACTGACGACCACGATGCAGACATCACAGAGCTCTATAAAGAAGGTGATGAAATCAACGTCATGGTCCTTAAGGCCGATGACGGAGAAGGAAATGTCAGCCTTTCCAAACTGAAGGCGGACGCGACACAGGGCAGGGACAGCCTGCAGGAAGCCTTCGAGAAAGGCGAGATCCTGAATGTCAAAGTGAAGGAAGTCGTGAAGGGCGGTCTTAGGATCACCTATATGGGCCTGGAAGGATTCATGCCAGCTTCCCTGGTTTCAGACCGTTATGTCGAAGACCTCAAACCTTTCGTCGGACAGACGCTTGAAGCCAAGGTCGCGGAATATGATGAAGCGGACAGGAAGATCATCTTCTCCAGAAAAGCACACCTCCTCGAACAGAACAAGGTGAACAAGGAGAAGCTATATCAGACACTCAAGGAAGGCGATTCCCTCGAGGGAACTGTCGTGAGCATCGCTGCATACGGCGCGTTCATCGACCTTGGCGGCGTGACAGGCCTTGCACACATCAGCGACCTTTCGAACAGCAGGATCAACCATCCGGATGAAGTGGTCAAACTTGGAGACAAGGTGAAAGTCCATGTCCTGAAGGTTGACAGGAAGAGAGACAGGATCTCCTTATCCCTGAGAAGCGGCGGAACCAGACAGGAAGACAGCCAGTGGAAGGGAACGACCAGCATCAAGATTGGTGAAGTCGTCGAAGGAACTGTCGTGAAGCTGCTTGATATCGGAGCTATCGTGGCCATCAAGGACAACCTTGAAGGACTCGTCCATATCTCAGAAATCAGCCATGAGCATGTTGCAGACCCAAGAGATGTCCTTCAGCAGAACCAGAAGGTCATGGTCAAGGTCATAGACATCAAGGAAGCCCAGAAGAGGATCAGTCTTTCCATCAAGGATGCGGAGGGCAAGGAAGAGCAGAGCTACTACGATGAAGACTCAAGCAACCCTACACTTGGCGATATGTTCAAGGGCCTTCTTGACAGGTTCATAGAGGAGAAATAGGATGGGTGTTTTAAGCGGTCTTGAACCATCAGTCGTTTTTACGCACTTTGAGGAACTGACAAAGATTCCAAGAGGATCGGGAGACGAGAAAAGGGTAAGTGACTATCTTAAGAAATTCGCAGAAGACCTTGGTCTGGATGTTGTTCAGGATGAATTCCTGAACATCGTCATCCGGAAGGAAGGGACGCCCGGGTATGAGAATTCCCCGGCGGTCATCCTTCAGGGACATATGGACATGGTCAATGAAAAAAATAGTGATACCGTCCATGACTTCGAGAAGGACCCACTGAAACTTGTGGTCAGAGATGACTTCATCTATGCCGATGGGACGACACTCGGTGCGGACAATGGTGTTGCCGTGGCTTATGCCCTGGCGATCCTTGAAAGCACGGACATTCCCCATCCACCACTTGAGGTGCTGTTCACCGTGGAAGAGGAGACTGGCCTTGTAGGGGCTTCCAATATCGACGGTGCCCTATTCAAGGGAAAAGCCCTCATCAACATCGACAACGAGGAAGAAGGGGTGTTCCTGGTCAGCTGTGCGGGCGGAGCCCGTCAGGTCGTCAGGATGCAGCTCACAAAAGAGAAAGCTGAAGGAACAGCCTACACCATCACGGTCAAGGGACTGCGTGGCGGACATTCAGGAATGGATGTCAGCAAGGAACGCGGGAACTCCAACAAGATCCTTGGTCGCGTGCTGTACCACCTCGACAAGAAATTCGACTTCCATATCTCAAGCCTGAAGGGTGGTGCGAAAAGCAATGCCATCCCGAGGGAAGCTGAAGCCGTGGTTGTCTTCGGGGGAAACCCTGAGGGGCTGCAGGCGTAGCTTGAACTCCTGAACGGTGTCATCCTGAATGAGATCAGGACTCAGGACCCAGGTCTTGTGATCAGGGGAGTGGAGGCTGAACTGCCTACGGAAATGTATGACCTCGACACGACAAAGAAAGCCATCAGGCTACTCATGCTCCTTCCTAACGGAATCATGAGCTTCAGCCAGGACATCAGCGGCCTCGTAGAGACCTCCCTGAACCTGGGTGTGGTGAGTGAGTCGGGAAATACCCTGAGTTTTGAATTCGCGGTAAGGAGCAGTGTGGACACCAGAAAGAAATATCTCATGGAGACCGTAAGGTTCCTTGCAGAAAGTCTGGGAGCGGACGCTGAGGTTTCCTCAGCCTATCCGGCATGGCAGTATAACAGAGTATCAAAGATCAGGGACCGTTTCATCGATGTCTATAAGGGCAGATATGGAAAGGACCCGGAAGTCAAGGCGATACATGCGGGCGTCGAATGCGGACTCTTGTCCGAGAAGATCGAAGGTCTCGATATGATCTCCTTCGGCCCGGACATGTATGATGTCCATACGCCTGAGGAACATGTCAGCATCAGTTCCATGAGACGTACCTATGAATTCCTGATCGATGTCCTGGCCAGCCTGAAATAGGCCGGATAGGGACAGGTCTGAAAAGAACAAATCCCCGAAGCCTTTGACTTCGGGGATTTCAGCATACGGAATATCAAGCGGAGGTGTTTTTATTGAAGAATTTCAAAGACAGGGACTTTCTCGTAAGTCATAAGGATCTCGTCGTCATCGATGTGCGCAAGATCGAAGAATACCGGTTAAGCCACGTGAAGGGAGCCTATTTCCTCGATTATGAGAAGGATCTCGCCAGTGAGGTGAAGGAACATGGCGGAAGGCATCCGCTTCCAGACAGGGAGAAGCTGCAGGAGAAGCTGAGGTCCTTCGGGGTCACCAGTGACTCCAGGGTGCTGGTCTATGATTCCGGCTCCAACGACGCCGCAGGAAGGCTGTGGTGGCTCCTGAAGTATTATGGACTGGAGCATGTCCATGTCCTCATGGGCGGATTCGCCACTACGCAGGAAGAGGACAGGGATGATGTCCTTCCAGAAGCTAAAGAAGGAGACATCGTCCTCGTCGAGAACGATGCGATGACCGCTTCCTATGAGGAGGTCAAGGCATATTCTGAGGCCGAGGATAATGGTGGAAAGGTCGTCGTGGATTCCAGGAGTGAGGAGCGTTACAAAGGCATCGTCGAACCCATCGACAAGAAGAAGGGCCATATCCGCAACGCGAAGAATATCTTCTACAGGAAGCACTTCAATGCAGACAACACCCTCAGGCCGATGGAGGAAATCCGGGAGAACTTCAGTGAAGTGGACAAGTATGATGATGTGGTCTTCCATTGTGGTTCAGGGGTCACCGCCTGTACCAACATCATGCTTTTTGACGAGCTCGGAAAAGAATCCAGGCTCTATGTGGGCAGCTTCAGTGACTTCATCAGCTATGATGAGAATGAAGTGGTCAGGGAGTAGCAGCTTATGCGTATAAAATACCTCGGGATGAGGACTTTCAAGACCGGTCTCGCTGTCCTCGTCACTGCAATGCTGGCGATGGTGATTCCGAACACCGTTCCCTTCAACATCATCTTCGCCAGCGTGATCTGTATGGAGACATCTGTGGTCTCGAGCTTCCAGGCGGGATCCAATCGTGTCGTGGGGACTTTCATCGGAGCAATCGTCTCCCTGGTGCTCCTCTATCTTCCCATACCAAATCCTATCCGGCTCGCAGTGGGGGTCATGCTTGTCATCTACATCTGCAATATGCTCAACATCAAAAAATCCGTGGGCATAGGCGCCTCCATCGTCATCCTGATCAGGACAGGAAGCGGGGAAGTTGGCCCGCTGGAATATACAGTGAGGAGAATCCTGGATACCCTTCTGGGTATCGGAGTCGCCACCCTGATCAACATGTTCATCTCCCCACCAAACCAGATGAAGAATGTCCGGAATTCTTTCTTCAGATTCAGGACAATGGCCATGGAGACAGTTTCCGAAGTCCTTTTCTACGGCCTGGGTGAGGGTATCGGAAAGCTCGGCGGAGAACTTGAAGGATTCAAAAGCAGTTTCGGACTGCTCAGCGAGGAAATCAGCCTGCTGAGGAAATACGAAAAAGAGGAGATCGAATACTTCGCCCAGATGGTGGAGGCCGCTGAAAGGGTCAACCTGTATACCGAGACCATCGCCCTGATGGGGAAAGGTCATAATGTGACCGCCGACAACAACACAAAGGTGAAGAAAATCCTGAACCGGGACTTTGAAGGGGAGGAATTCGCGGACCTTCGGACCAGTTCAAGGGAAGAGATCATCTATAACTACAACCTTGCAAAACTTCTCTCGGCAGTGGAGAAGCTGAACAAATCAGACATTCATGTCCTCAGCGAATAAGATATCTGTGGCAGGGCCATGGGGATTGAAGAGGAATCCTTCCAGCTGCCAGGAATACCATGAAACCATGATCTCCAGGAAATGAGAAGGACTGCACCGCCCGCAATGGGTGGTGCAGTCCTTCTCATCATCTTCTATTTGAACGGTTTCTTGTTGTTCTCCACGGGGTCGATATCGTTGTAGATATAGTCATGCAGCTGTTTTGCGGTGGACTCGATGTCGAGGTCCAGATACCAGGTTCCCTTGATGGTCTTCCCGATACTATAGGTGTTCAGGGGGAATCTCTGCTGTTCGATATCGCCCATCCCTTTCGTCACGACGTAGGAACCCAGACTCAGGATATCCTTTGTCGTGAGGTTAGTGGTCACCAGCGGCATCAGCTTCGAGGCCACGGAAGGCATCTCGAGGACGCTCGTCGCGGTAAGCTTGTCGAACATCGCGGAGAGGACCTTTCGCTGACGCTCGGTACGCTCAAAGTCTCCGTTGCCAACATAGCGGATCCTGGAGTAGGCGACAGCCTGCATGCCGGTCATCTTCTGCATGCCGATGCCTTTCAGGTAGATCGGTTCCTTTCCTCCGAGAACTGCCACGTCATGGGTGTAGGCATTGATTTCTTAAAGCTCTTCCTCACTCTTGACCTCCAGCGTGACGCCTCCGATGGAATCGATGATCTTCTCCATCTCATAGTAATCCACGGTGACGAATTTCGTGAGATTCAGGTTGAAGTTGCTGTTGATGGTGTTCAGGGCGAGTTCAGGTCCTCCGTAGGCATAAGCGTGGTTCAGCTTGGTCTTGCCATGGCCTTCGATTTTCACGTAGCTGTCGCGCATGAGGGACGTCACTTTGATCTTCCCGAGTTTCTTGTCAATCGTGAGGACCATCATGGAATCTGAGCGCGGCTTTGTCCCATCCTTCCTGTCATCGATCCCGAAGAGCATGATGTTGATGATGTTCTTGGAAGTGAGTGCGGTATCGCTGATGGCGATATTCTTCTCGTCGATGGTCACCTGCCTGTCCTCGAACTGGCTCAGGAGTCCGAGACCTTTCATGCCGATGAAACCTACGGCGAAGAGCAGAAGGGCTGAGACCACGGCGACTGCCCTTCGTCTCTTGTTCCTCTTCCTGATTTCCTCCCGCTTCGATACCCTTCTCATATAGTCCTTGTTCTTTGAAAAATCCTGTGTGTTGTCGTTATTCATCTTTCTCTCCAAATCGTTTATTAAGGGTCCATCCCACCCATACGCCACGTATGGGCAGCCTTGCGGCCTGAAGCCACCATGTCCCTTTACTTTCGTTCACTTACCTCTGATACGAATTAGTCTGCCATTCTCCATGAGACTAGAGTCCTGAAGCCGCCTAAAGGTCAGTATCTATCCCTGACATTATAATGCAGAGAAACGTGTAAGACCACCACATTGCAGAAAAGTTCACAACATCATCAGGAACTTAACAGACTTTCTTCTATAATTTAAACAACATTTAAGGCGAATAGCAGTATAATGGGACTATATAAGGCTGGTACTGTATCAGTCCTATGCCCACGGGTCATAGGGGAAATCCAGCTCATCGCTATGTGGTAGTCTGTCAGATTTCAGTCAATCCTGTGTACAATTATTAAACTCTTGCCAAAGAACTTGACAGGAGTTGAAATAATAACTAATATTATATTATAATCATTATTAATTAGGAGGAAACACATGAAATCATTAGTGGGAACCAAGACCGCCGAAAACCTGCTCAAATCTTTTGCAGGGGAATCACAGGCAAGAAGCAGATATGTCTATTACGCCAGCGTTGCGCGTAAAGAGGGATATATCCAGATTTCGAATATTTTCAATGAGACCGCTGAAAATGAGCGTGAACACGCCAAAAGATTCTTCAAGTTCCTGAAGAAGGACCTCAATGGAACGATGCTTGAAATCACAGCAGCTTATCCTGTGGCTTTGTTC
>DATISI010000230.1:0-5015 GCA_035581745.1 Clostridiaceae bacterium | reverse complement strand
CCTATAGGTTCCGTAGTCCTTTGTTCATGATCAGTATAGCAAAAGTGAAGAGGCAAAGGAAACCGTAGACCAGGAATACTTCATGGGAAGAGAGCAGAATGAGCACGACGCTGAGGACAAGGGCTCCGATTGCCTGCGCGGCATAGCTCACGGAGTTGAAGATCGCGCCTGCCTTGGGCAGCATCGGTGTCGACACGTGGCTCATGAAGGAGACGTTCAAAGAAGTCTGGAGGAAGCCCATACCGAAACCGAGGGCCAGGGACACCCCGAGGAACAGGGCATAGATCAGAGCCTTGCCCATGGTGTGGTCGATGAAGAACATGCTGATGAATCCTGCACCTACGAGGATTCCGCCTCCACCGAAGATCAGCTGGTTGCGTACGACCTTCTTCAGGTAAGGGTATCCCAGTGAGCTGACGATGATGCCAAGGGTCGAGATGATGCCGATATAGGAGAGGAAGACGGCGTCCATCTGGAGACGGTCCACGACGTAAGGGGTCTGGATGGCCGTCGACCCGAAGATGATGCTGATGAAGAAGGCGAAGATCGCAAGGATGAAGAGTTCGTTCACGGAACGGAAGTACCTGAATCCTTCGCGAAGGTCCAAAAGATAGCTCTTCACCGTATGCTTCACCGGCACCAGGACCTCACTTACCCGGACGGGATTCGTGATGGTCCCCGCAGCGAAGAAGGAGAGGGCGTCGACAAGCAGCGCGGCAGGGACACCGAAGATACCGATGATGGTCCCCGCTGCAGCGGTGCCGACCAGCATGGCCACCTGGGAGACACTCTGGCTCATGGACAGGCCGAAGTCATACCTGTCCTTCTCGAGGATCATGGGGATCATGGAGATGCCTGCAGGCACGCTGATGGCCTCGAAGGTGGACATGAGGAAAGTGAATGCAAGGAGCATCCAGGGCCTGATCATGCCGAAGTGCAGTAGGGCGGCAGTGCCGGCGACGAGAAGCCCTCTTCCGACATGGCAGATGACCAGGGTCTTCTTCTTGTCGAGCCCCTGGACATAGACACTGACAAGAGGCTGGAAGACGAGGTTCGGGATGGAGTTCGCCAAGAAGACGAGGGCCATCCAGATTTCGGATTTCGTCAGTGCATATGCCATCCATCCGAATGCGATCATATCTATGCTGTCACCGAAACGGTTGATCGCGTTTGCGGCGATGTATTTGAGATACTGTTTCTGGTCCAGGATATCCTTGTAGGATCTGTTCATGTTTCTCACCTCAAGACCATCATAGCATAAGTTAGACGAAAATCAATACTCTATTTAGATAACAATCTAAACAAATGATGAATTTTATTTAGATGGATATCTAACAAGGAACTAGATGAGAATCATACAGTTTTCAAAATGCTCCCTGAGATCTTGAGGGAAAAGGGAGGAAAAGAGCGTGAAGGAGAGTGAAGGAGGGAATGAATGAAGGACTGATGGGATGTGGAGAAGAATGACGGAATGTCCGTTCATTCAGTTTGCGGTGGCATCGACGGTCGGAATCAGGCTGCCCGGGAGTTGTTCCATCATCTGCTGCAAAAGTTGTGCTGAACACATCTCATCATGTATTGCATATATCATATAAAGATGTATACTAGATGTTAGAGACCAAGACATCCTAAAGGCATACCTCAGGGATACGAGGCCCTCTACTGCAAGCGTGACTTTCCAGGTGGAGGATTTGACTGAAGAAGACAGTGCATCCTGCCTGATAAAAAAGGGATTTTGCAGGGATGGAGCATCCATCAGTCATGAAAAAATCGGCCATAGGATGGAATTTTGAAAAACAGCTATGATATAATAGGATTGTCGGTAAAGAAGACCGGCCGGTTTCGGGGTGTAGCGCAGTTGGTAGCGCGCGTGTTTCGGGAATACGAAGTCGCAGGTTCAAATCCTGTCACTCCGGCCATAATCTCAGGGACAATCCAGTTTGGGTTGTCTTTTTTTATACTTTCGCGGCACGTGGAGAGGCAGGGGACCGTCACTATCTTCAACCCTGCGATGTGCATGGACAGAACCAGGTTTAAACTAAATAACCGTGGAGAGAGGGAATGCAATGATATTCTATTTTTCGGGCACAGGGAATTCCTTATATGCCGCAAGTAGGATCAGGGATGAAATCGGGGAAAAACTGATCAGCATCACCGAAGCGATGGCGGGGAAACGATATATCTATTCAATCGGAGAGGATGAGGCCGTAGGGTTTGTCTTCCCGGTCTACTATTACGGCGTCCCGACGATTGTCCGGGACTTTGTCAGCAAGCTCCTCCTGGAGTGCAACGGAACCCCATGCTTCTTCGCCGTGATCACCTGTGGCGGCGGGATCGGCGGTGCGGACAGGTTGTTCGCGAAGATGCTGAAGGCTCAGAACTATGACCTGAAATGCGGCTTTGACCTCCGGATGACCGATAACTTCGTCCTCGGTTATGACCTGCACAACGAAGCGGAACAGAAAATCGACCTGGCACATGCAGACCAGCGGATCGCTGAAATCGTGGATGCCATCAGGAAGAGACAGGGCGGAGGCTTCTCCTCAGGAATACCGGGGATGCTGCTGACGAATGCGGCGTATCCTTTCTACCTCCATGGACGGAAGACAAGGAAATTCCATGCGGATGACCGGTGTATCAGCTGTACCGTCTGCAAGGATGTCTGCCCTGTTGAAGCCATCGAGATGAGGGATGGGAAACCATTCTGGGCCAAGGAACAGTGTGTGCACTGCCTCGCCTGCATCAACAGATGCCCGAAACAGGCTATCCAGTATGGAACCCATACGAAGAAGCGGAGACGTTATGTCAATCCCATCCTGAAAGGTGGAGCCTCCTCCGAAGAGGGGAAGACTTCCTAATTTGGGAGCTGATCAGGATTCCTGCAGTTAGCATCAATAGAGAACAGGAACCGGAAGGAGGATGTCCATGAGAATCTGTCCACAGTGCAAGTCCGCGATGACAGAAGGATTCGATATCAAGTCAGAGGGTGGTTACTATGGAATCAAGATTTCAAGGGGTACCGGGGTTTTCGCCAAGCGTTTCGAGAAACCGAAGGTGGCTATCTGCCCCAGATGCGGTGAGATCTCCATGTATCTCGAGAAGCTTGACCAGATCAGTGCTGACCAGGATGAGGGAAATCATTCAGGTCGGTAAAGACAGACAGAATAGTAAAGATGGTAGTGATATAAGGGATTGTAATAATAGCAGAGATAGTAGATATGGGAGAAAAGACACTAGAGAAGTAAGGACCGTAAAGATAGAAGATGATTTGGACAGAAAAACGCCGTTCCTGCATGATGCAGGAGCGGCGTTTTGTAGTTTCCTAGAATTCTGAATTGTTCGGTGTCCTTGGGAATGGGATGACGTCCCTGATGTTGGTCATGCCGGTGATGTACATGATGAGCCTTTCGAAGCCAAGACCGAAGCCCGCGTGCTTGGTGCCGCCGAACTTCCGAAGCTCGAGGTACCACCAGTAGTCTTCCTCATTGAGGTCCATCTCCTCCATGCGTTTCAGGAGCATGTCGAGACGTTCCTCCCTCTGGCTTCCGCCGATGATCTCTCCGACGCCTGGGACCAGGCAGTCCATGGCTGCGACGGTCTTGCCGTCATCGTTGAGTCTCATGTAGAAGGCTTTGATGTCCTTTGGATAATCCGTGACGAAGACCGGTCTCTTGAAGATCTCCTCGGTAAGGTATCTCTCGTGCTCGGTCTGGAGGTCCGTTCCCCATTCGACCTTGTAGTCGAACTGCTTGCCGGATTTCTGGAGGAGCTCCACGGCTTCCGTGTAGGTGACCTTCGTGAACTCGGAGTCCACGAGGAAGTTCAGCCTTTCGAGGAGCGTCTTGTCGATGAAGCTGTTGAAGAACTCCATCTCTTCAGGGGCATTCTCGAGGATGTAGGTGATGACATACTTCAGCATGTCCTCCGCGAGCGCCATGTTGTCGGAAAGGTCGCTGAAGGCGATTTCCGGCTCGATCATCCAGAATTCCGCCGCATGCCGCGCCGTGTTGGAGTTCTCCGCCCTGAAGGTCGGTCCGAAGGTGTAGATGTTCCTGAACGCCATGGCATAGGCTTCACCGTTCAGCTGGCCGGATACCGTGAGGTTGCTGGACTTTCCGAAGAAGTCCTTGGTGTAGTCCACTTTTCCTTCAGGGGTGAGGGGAGGGTTCACCGGGTCCAGCGTGGTGACACGGAACATCTCGCCCGCGCCTTCCGCATCGCTTCCTGTGATGATTGGCGTATGCACATAGACGAAACCCCTGTCCTGGTAGAACTTGTGGATGGCATAGGCTGCCATGCTCCTGATGCGGAATACCGCGGAATACGTGTTTCCACGCGGTCTCAGGTGGGCAATCGTCCTCAGGTACTCGAAGGTGTGACGCTTCTTCTGGAGCGGGAAATCCGCACTGGATTCGCCTTCCAGGATGACTTACTTTGCCCTGATCTCAAAGGGCTGCTTCGTTCCCGGAGTCAGGATGAATTCTCCCTTCACCGTGATTGCTGTCGCGATGTGGTATTTCGCCACTTCTGCGAAGTTTGGAAGCGTGTCATCGAAGACCACCTGTACATTCTTGAAGAATGTCCCGTCGTTGAGTTCGATGAAGCCGAAGGACTTGGATACCCTGGATGTCCTGATCCAGCCGTTCACCTCCACCTCTTTACCTGAAAATTCCGAAGCCTGTCTGAAAAGCTCCCTTACCAATGCCATTTGTTTTTCCTCCTTAATATCTTTCTTTCCTGATGATTCCATGTCATCTTCTGTATCTTCCGTATCGGTCTGTCCGCTTGTCGGGCAGCCGCACCAGTGTGTTTTTATGGATAAAAACCAGTGTGTTTTTATGGATAAAAACCAGTGTGTTTTGCGGATAAAAAAAGAGCTTCCATCCACAAAGGGACGAGAAGCTCGCGGTACCACCCAGATTGCACGCATGTAGCGGAATCCACCTGGACCGCGCAACAAGTTGCCACTTTTAACCCTGTAACGGAGGCGTCCGTCCCACCCTACTATGAAGTTC
>DATISI010000229.1:0-5386 GCA_035581745.1 Clostridiaceae bacterium | reverse complement strand
CCTTCCTTGGCCATGGACCTGACGATCTTCTCGAACTCCTCAGGTTTCAGGTATTTGGAGGGGTTGTCATTTAAATATTTCCCATCAGGATTACAGTAGATGCACTTCAGGTTGCAGAAATCCGTAACGGAGATCCTTAAGTATTCTATTTTTCTCCCATACTGGTCTTTCATATCCGTTTCTCCCCTTTCATCATACTGTATCCGCCATCTCGACGATTTTTCCCGTATCCACCAGGCGGTAGCCGCCAAGCTCCATGAGCTTGGACTCGAACGCCGGGGACTCGAGGATCCTTACAAAGTCCTTCACAAGGTCCGTCTCCAGCGCCTCCTTCGAGACGATGAAGTCATACTCCTCTTCACAGACAGGGATGAACTCCAGCCCGTAGACTTTCGCCGCCGAGTAGATGCCCATTCCACAGTCCGCCGTTCCCGTCGCCACCTGTACCGCGACAGACATGTGGGTGAACTCCTCACGGTCATAGCCGTAGATCTTTTCCCTGTCGACCCCTTTCCCTTTCAGGAGATAGTCAAGGAGGATCCTCGTTCCCGAGCCCTTCTGCCTGTTCACGTAGCGCAGGTTCTCCATGGCGATGTCGCCGATGTCCCTGATCCCTAAGGGATTCCCCGGAGCCACCATGAGGCCCTGCATGCGCCTGACGCCGCGGATGACATGGATGCCTTTCCCTTTGAGGTACTTCTCGATATAGGACGTGTTATATTCGCCTGTGGTCTCGTCCAGCAGGTGGATGCCTGCGATGTGGGCCTCACCGCGCTTCATCGCCATGATTCCGCCCATGCTGCCCACGTGGGCCGAGCTCACATATTCTTCCGGATAATTCCTTCGCATGAGGTCATAGGCCACATCGATGAGCGGGTCATGGCTTCCGATGACGACCAGCGTGTTGTCGATCTCCTTCTCTGTCTTCAGGAGCTCCACTTCCACCTCGTCTCCTGCCTCGATCCCTTCCGTGTTCATCGGGATCGTCAGCAGCGCATCCGCCTTGACGAAGGAGGTGACCACACCGGCACCGCGGTTCAGCGGTGTCGCAATCAGCCTGCCGTTCACGCGGCCAAGCTTGATCCTGACGAACTCCTCGTACTTCAGGGTGGACATCACCCTTCTCGATACGGTGGCACGGACCTTCGGATTCTCCCGGAGTGGAGACATCATCATCCCCTCCAGCACCCCTTTCCCGATCTTTTCGAGGACGATGATTCCGGAGACCGGATAGCCAGGCACGCCGATGCACGGCTTCCCGGAAATCTCTCCCAGGATGGTCGGCTTCCCCGGCTTGATCGCGATCCCGTGGAGGAATACCTCGCCCAGGGTCCCGATGGCACGGCTGGAGAAATCCTCCCGTCCTGCCGAGGATCCGGCATTCAGGATCACCATGTCGCATTCCTCTGAAGCCTTCTTCAGGGTCTCCAGGATGAGGTCGAACTTGTCGACGACGATGGGATAGGTCTTTGGAACCGCGCCCCAACGCCTGACCATGGCGGAGAAGATGGTGGTGTTGAATTCGATGATCTCCCCTTCCTTGGGATTGGCCCGTGGGGAGACGATCTCATCACCCGTAGGGATGAGGCCGATGACCGGCCGTTTCCATACGGCGACCTCTCCGACGCATCCTGCAAGCATGGCACCCATGGTTGCAGGCTCGATCCTCGTGTTGGAGGGGACGACCATCTCCTCCTGGCAGAGGTCTTCGCCAATCTGGCGGATGTGCTGCCAGGGCGATGCCGCGGAGAGGATCCGAACCTCGTCCTCACTCGTCTGGATGACGTCCTCCACCATGATGACCGCGTCACAGCCTTCCGGAAGCGGGTCCCCCGTGTCGACAACCTGGAAGTCCGTCCCTTTCTTCAGGACGACAGGTGTCGTGTCCGTCGCGCCGAAGGTCTGGGCTGCAAGGACTGCGATCCCGTCCATGGCGCTGGCATTGTAATGGGGTGCGGAGATCCTGGCATAGACCGCCTCGCTCGTGATGCGGTCCAGCGCATCCGTCACGCTGACGGTTTCTGATCCAAGCGTCATCCCTTTATCGGTCAGGCGCTTCCTATAGGATTCCAGCGCCTCTTTCAGTTCCCTGTTCTCGAGATACGTGTAGCTCATTTCTCTTCCCCCTTAAAATATCATGACTTCCACAGACTGTCCCTTGTCCACGCCTTCGCTTCCGCGCCTGATGTGGATATAGCCGTCCGATTTCGTAAGGGTGGAAATCATCCCCGACTTCCCGAACACCGGGTTCGCATAGAGCTTCCCGCCCGTCTCCTCAAGGACCACAGGCAGATATTCTTCCCTTCCCTGGTTGGAGGGATAGTTGATCCCCATCTGTGCCCGGACAGAAGGGATTGCGATGTCCTTCTTCTTCTCCATGGCTTCCAGGAGCTTCCTGACAAAGATGTTGAAGATGACGAACGCCGATGCCGGATGTCCGGGAAGTCCGACGACCGCCTTGGACCCTACTTTCCCGAGGATGGTGGGTTTGCCCGGCTTCACGGCGATTCCGTGGACCAGCACACCCGGTTTCCCCAGGGATTCGATGACATTCACCGTGACGTCCTTCGTCCCCACGGAGCTTCCTCCGGAGATGACCACGATGTCGCAGGCCTCCATGGCCCGCTTGACGGTACTTTGGATCGCCTCGAAGCTGTCCTTCACGATGCCGAACATCACAGGCTCCATACCCATCTTCTTCGCCGAAGCGTATACCGCATAGCTGTTGATGTCCCGCACCTGGGCGCCTACAGGATTCTCCCCGATTCCGACGACCTCGTCCCCGGTGGAGATGATCCCGATCCTGACCTTCTTGTAGACCGTGACCTTCTGGTACCCGAGCCCTGCGACCATCCCGATGTCCTGGCTCCTCAGCCGCTGGCCGCTCATGAGCACAGCGGACCCTTCCTTCACATCGTCTCCCCGGTACACCACACTGTTTCCAGGCGCTGCCGGTTTGTTGATGAAGATGTCCCCATCATTGAAATTCTCGGTGTATTCCACCATGACCACGGAATCCGCTCCTTTGGGAAGCTCTCCTCCCGTCGGGATGTAGGCGGACTGACCCTGCCTGATCTCGAAATCCGGCTTGTCCCCCATTTTCACCTCGCCGGTGATCAGGAGCTGGGCCGGCATGGCCTCGCTGGCTCCGAAAGTATCCTTCGCAAGCACCGCATAGCCGTCGACTGAGGACCTGTGGAATGCCGGAATGTCCTCTCTGGCATACAGGTCCTCTGCGAGCACCCTGTCCAGGGCATCCTCGATTCCGACCTGTTCTGTCCCGGGATTGAAATCCCCGAACGTCTCTTTTATGATATCAAAGGTCTCTTTCACACTCTTTACACTAAACATCTGTTATCCTCCAATTGCTGAAAAATCTTTCCGTTTCCTTGTCCACAGGCTCATGAAGGATTTTTGCTGGTGTCCCCTTCTCGATGACCCGTCCGCAGTCCATGAAGATGATCTCATCCGCAAGCCGCATGGCCTGGGATGGGTTGTGTGTGGTCAGGAGGAACGTCGTCCCTTCCTTCTCATTCATCTCCCGGATATAGTCCTCCATCCGCTCCGCACCCCTCACGTCTGTCGCAGACGAGGGTTCGTCGAGGATGACCATGTCTTTCTTCATGATGAGCGCCCTTGCCAGGGCCACCCGCTGGGCTTCCCCTCCGGAGAGGGACCTCGCCTTCTTGTCGATGAATTCTTCCATTCTCACCCTTTTCAGGGCTTCCAGGACCATCCCATCCAGCTCTTCTTTCGAAAGCCCCCTGTCCTCGATTCCGAGGACCATGTTCTTCCGCACCGTCGTGTCGAAGAGGTAGGCGCTCTGGGTGAGATGAACGATCCTTTCCGCCGGCCTTTCCTTCTTCCCGTCATACAGGATATCCGTCTCGGCTTCTTTCTCGATGCCCGACAGCACCCTTAGGAGGGTGGTCTTTCCCGCTCCATTGAGGCCTAATACGGCATAGATCTTCCCGCTTTCCAGGGTGAGGCCTTCGACTTCAAGGATTGACCGGTTTCCCACGGTCTTATGCGCTTTTCTCACTTCGATCTTCATAGCTCTCCCTTTCCTGGATGATATTGATGAACCAGTTCACCGCAAACGAGATGCCGAGGAGAAGGATCCCCAGGGCAAGCGCCTTGCCATAATTGCCTTTTCCGGTCTCGAGGACAATCGCCGTCGTCATCACCCGGGTCTTGTACTGGATATTCCCACCCACCAGCATGATGGCACCCACTTCAGCAATCGCCCTTCCGAATCCCGCGGCGACAGCCGAGAGGATGGGATATCGGCATTCGAAGAGGAGCAGCCTCATGGTCTTGCCTTTCCTGAGGCCAAGTCCTTCACAGGTCTCCCGTACCGGCTTCAGTTTGAGCCTTATGGCGGAAATCGTGAGGCCTGCGATGATGGGGGTGACAATGAGCACCTGGGCAATGACCATGGCCGGGACACTGAAGAGCAGCTCGAAGGAGCCGAACGGTCCTGTCCTGGTCAGGAGCAGATAGACAAAGAGACCTGCCACCACCGGCGGCAGTCCCATGAAGGCATTGATGGAACGGACGACGAGATTCTTCAGCCTGAACGTGCTGCTTCCGACAAGCATCCCCAGAGGGACCCCGAGAAGCGTGGAGATCAGTGTGCTGGTCATGGTCACGAGGAGCGTAAGCCCAATAATCCCGTAGATTTCCGCATCCAGATTCACGATTAAATTCAACGCCTCCATGAGGCCTCTGGTTATTCCTGCCACGTTCAAGTCTCCAATCTCAGTTCCTGATCTTATTTTCCTCATCCTGCATGGAATTTATCATTCCTCTGGATGGTTCATCGCTTTTTTAACAAAGTCGCTTTTTAGAATGACCCGGCTTCAGAACCGAGTCCCTTATTTCGTGTAATTCACCTTGAAGAGCGCTTCCCCGAACTCTTTTGTCCCGTACTCATCCAGGAGCTTCAGCACCTTGTCCGAAGTGATCCAATCGATGAAGACCTTTACCGCTTCCGTATTGGTATGGGCATGCTTCTCAGGATTGACCTCGATGAGGGTGTACTGGTTCTTGAGGTCAGGCTGCTGTTCCAGTAAAAGCTCCAGCTCCAGCTGGTCTTTCATGGACAGGTAGGTCGCCTTGTCAGTCAGCGTGTAGGCCTGCATCTCATTCGCCATGGTGAGGACGGCCCCCATCCCTTTTCCAGCAGAGACATACCAGTCTCCTTTAGGTTCGATGTCTGAATTCTTCCACAGGGCCAGCTCCTTCTTGTGCGTTCCGGAATCATCCCCCCTGGAGACGAACCCGGAACCCGTTTCCGAAATCTTCTCCAGCGCTTCCGATGCGGTGAGGCTGCTCCCCCTGATCCCTGCAGCATCATCCTTCGGTCCTACGATCACGAAGTAGT
>DATISI010000228.1:0-1838 GCA_035581745.1 Clostridiaceae bacterium | reverse complement strand
TAAGGAGCTACGGGAAATCCCTATGGGGATATTTTTTTTGCCCATTTTTAGGGAAGGAACCTGTATTCCTGGACGGTCTGAACCATAGGAATGAGAATCCCCAGGCGGTGGAAGAGGAAGACTCGTTGGAGTGGACTCCTCTTTTTCTCCACAGAAAGTCCCTTTTATGGAACCCAGGCATCTGCCTCGGCACCGTAAAAGGGCCTTTGTCTATCGGTCTATGGAAGGGTCAGGCCTTCAGTGCGACACGCCTGACTTCTAATAGGTTTGTGATGATGATCGTGTTTCCTTCGACGCGGATGAGCCCGTCTTTCTCCAGGTTCGCAAGTTCCCGGGAAAGGGACGGCCGCTGTACGCCCAGGGTCTCCGCCCAGTACTTCTTGGTGAAGGGGATCTCCACGACCAGGGTACCCCGGCCGGAATGGTAGGCATAGAGGTATTCACAGATTTTCTCCCTCAGGGTCTTCAGGGTGGTCTCTCTCAGCCGCTGGGTGAGCTGATAGGCTCTGCTCGTGATGGACTCCAGGAAAGCCTCGAGGAAGTTCTCGTTCATCTGGCAGAGTCTCAGGATATCCTTTTTGGACAGCTCCATGAGGGTGACGGGAGAAAGGGCCATGGCTGTCATCTGATGCTGGTCATGCCCGCTGAAGATCACGCTTGCGCCGATGACCTCATTGGAATTGATGTCCATGACGAGGAGCATCTTGCCGGAAGGGTCGATCTTCTGTACTTCGATGCTGCCGGAGATGATGATGCTGATGCTTTTGCAGGGGTCTCCCTGGATGAAAAGCAGCTCTTCCTTTTGAAAGTGCCTGAGGTTATAATTGAAGTCAGCAAGGAATGCCTCGATCTCCGCTCGGGAGAAGGTCTTGAAAAGGGGATTATCGGCCAGGTTCTCATAGGTAAGCCTGCTTGTGCTCATAAAACCTCCATGTGTGGAAGGCTGTGATCTCCTTCCAAAACTTTACCACTAGAGTATATCATAAGAAGGAATCCGGACTCAAATCCGGATGGAAACCGGTGGTGAAAAGAGGCGAAAAGCGTGCAAAATCGCGGAAATCTGACAGAACGGAAACAATTTTAAAAAATTAACACGTGTAAAGGTCTCTTTACAACTGAAAAAAGGAATGAGGCTCAACGTATTTTTCTAAATATGAATATATTATGAATGTTCGCTTCAAATGTTAACAGTTTGTTCATGGATATGAAGATGTGAAGCCCATGAAGTGGCCTGCAGGGCCGGAAGCGGGAAAGGACAGAATCAGATGAAAAAGATATTCGACTCCCATGCACACTACGACGACGAGCAGTTCGACGAGGACAGGGAGGGACTTTTAAAGGAACTACAGGAAAATGGGGTGGAAGGCATCCTGAACATGAGCTCGGACTACGATTCCATCGCTTCGACGGTGAAGCTGACCGAGGATTATGATTTCATCTATGGTGCGGTAGGCATCCATCCGGAGCATGCGGAACAGTTCAATGAGACGGTGAAGGCGGAGCTCATCGCGCTCCTGAAGACCCCGAAGATCCGTGCGGTGGGGGAGATCGGACTGGACTACTACTGGGACACGAACCCGCCGAGGGAAATCCAGAAGAAAGTTTTGAGGGAACAGTTTGAAATCGCGAAAAGCCTTGGTCTTCCTGTCATTCTCCACGACAGGGAGTCCCATCAGGACATCCTGGAGATCGTGAAAGCCTATCCGGAGGTGAAAGGGATCTTCCATTCCTTCTCCGGAAGCGTCGAGATGGCGAAGGAGGTCGTGGCGTTGGGATACTACGTCGGGATCTCCGGCGTGGTCACCTTCAAGAATGCACGGAAACTTCCAGAGGTGATC
>DATISI010000227.1:0-4732 GCA_035581745.1 Clostridiaceae bacterium | reverse complement strand
CCCGATCCTTTCGATGACCTGGTCTGCAGGTGTCCTGTCATGGCAGGTGAATTCCCCGAGTTTCTCAAACCCTTCCCAGGATAGGTCCCCCGGATTTTCCGCATAACCGTCTAATACCACAATCTTCAAATCAATGACCCTCTTTCTTCATTTTGTCGTCAGGTTCCTGACCGGCTGCCCCAAGCATCCATACGTCTTCTCACAGGCTTCACCGGACCGCCTCACGCTTCAGGGAATCCATTCTCCCTGGCTGTTCGTCGATGTCATCCATCCTTAATATCATAACATGGGAGGGCCATTCCTCCTGGATTTTCACTTCAAAATTAACCACAAATTCAATTCTGGGAACACTTTGGCTGATGGCCCTGGCTGTTCTCCAAATCCCCCATTCCCAGCACTTGAGCCTTACCCTTCCCGTACGGTCTCCCGGAGCGGCTTAAACCGCCTCTTCTGCGCAGCCTTCCTCTTTCCCTGCGGATTTGCTCAAGGCGTCCAGAAGGGCCTTTATGCTCGCCTCCACGACATCCGTGCTCGTTCCTCTTCCGTTGTAGGTCGCATTGTCGACTTCGATCTTCACTGTCGCCTTACCGACCGCATCCTGTCCTTCCGTGACGCTGTGCAGCGTGTAGTCGAGGAGGTTGATCGCTTTCCCTGTGATCTTCATCACAGCCTTGAAGGCTGCATCCACAGGTCCGTCACCCTTTTCCACAGCTTCCATGCATTCCTTGTTGAAGAGGATCCGGACAGAAGCCCTTGCTTCCCTTCCCTTCCTGCTCACGATGTCATACTTGTCCAGTGTGTAGACCGCATCCTCTGTTGGACGTTTCTCGATGATGGTGAGGATATCCTCGTCGAAGATCGCCTTCTTCTTGTCTGCGAGTTCTTTGAAGGCCGCGAATGCGACATCGATCTCCTCATCCGTCAATTCATAGCCCAGCGTGATGATCCTGTCCCTGAAGGCATGTCTTCCGCTGTGCTTCCCGAGGACCATACGGTTCATGTTGAGTCCGATGGATTCCGGTGTCATGATCTCATAGGTGCTCC
Source organism: Clostridiaceae bacterium (assembly GCA_035581745.1). Classification (GTDB taxonomy): domain Bacteria; phylum Bacillota; class Clostridia; order Clostridiales; family Clostridiaceae; genus Youngiibacter. The sequence goes on along the minus strand of DATISI010000227.1, from coordinate 3,688 downwards.
TGTTCGCGAGCATGCCATGCTGGTGTATCCCGGATTCATGGGAGAAGGCGTTGGCCCCAACAATCGCCTTGTTCGGCTGTACCTGCACGCCTGTGATAGAGGAAAGCAATCTACTCGCCTTCATGATCTGTGTGGTGTCGATCCTGGTCGTCGCCCCATAGAGGTCCTTCCGAGTCTGGAGTGCCATGACGATCTCTTCCAGCGCGGCATTCCCTGCCCGCTCTCCGATCCCGTTCATCGTGCATTCGATCTGGTCCGCACCCGCCATGACCGCATACAGGGAGTTCGCGACACCCAGTCCCAGGTCATTGTGGCAGTGGACCGCAAGGGAAGCCCTGTGGATGTTCGGGACGTTCATCCTGATGTCGTTGATGAGGTTGTACATCTCCATCGGGGTGGCATAGCCCACCGTGTCCGGGATGTTCACGACCGTCGCACCCGCATCGATCACCGCCCGGATGATCCGATAGAGGAATTCCTTGTCGCTCCTTGTGGCGTCCTCACAGGAGAACTCCACATCGGAGATGAGGCTTGACGCATACTCCACCGCCCTCACCGCGTTCTCCACGACCTGGTCAGGCGTCATCTTGAGCTTGTGGCGCATGTGGATCTCGGATGTCGCGATGAACGTGTGGATCCTCGGACTCACCGCATCCTTCAGCGCCTCGTAGGAGGCGAAGATATCCTTGTCCAGTGTCCTTGACAGGGAAGCCACCCTCGCATCCTTCACCGCTCTTGCGATTCCCTGCACAGACTTGAAGTCTCCAGGTGACGCGATTGCGAATCCTGCCTCGATGATGTCCACCCGGAGCATCTCCAGCTGCTTCGCCATGGCCACCTTTTCCTCAAGGTTCATGCTGCATCCTGGTGACTGTTCCCCATCCCTTAAGGTCGTATCGAATATCTTGATCTGCTTTTCCATTTTTACCCCTCCATCTTTCATCATTTGTTCGGTATGCTGCTTCTCATGCCTTTCCTGCAGGTGATACCCCGTCCTGCTTTGCATGCTTTTCCTTCCTGACTGCTTTGTGGTTCCGTCTCTTCCAAACATGGATAATACAAAACCCGTTCCTGGATACATATGACATGTATCCAGGAACGGGATTGAATCCGTGGTACCATCCTGGTTCGCGGCAAGCGCCGCCTCATGGGATCAGGGACAAGGTCCCGAATCCTGTGCATGCTAACGTCTGCACATCTCGGCCAGAACTAGTCGGTTTCCCTTTCGCCCTGACAGTTCAGGAGTGAGTAGTTTCCTGTCCCCCTGCCGGCTCGCACCATCCGCCGGTTCTCTTAAGGTGGGACACAGATCCTTTTCTCCATCATCACTTTTGGAATATTGTTTCTATTTTACCGCATCTCGGGATATTGTCAACAGGATTCTGATAACTTCACAAAGTTTATGGCATTCCGTCAGGAAATTCACATCCATTCCAGATATCCCTTCCCGGTTTGCCACGATTCCCCTCAGTTTCCTGCCAGGTTCATAAACCGGTCTTAGTAGACAGGTGTGCAGAAATGGGCGTATTTCTCGTTCTTTCCCGTCGCCAGGTCGAAATACATCGCCTTGATCGTCCTGCAGACTTCACCGATGTCCCCGTTCCCCACCTTCCTGTTGTCCACCTCCACGATGGCGGTGACCTCCATGGCAGTTCCAGAGAAGAAGGCCTCATCCGCGTTGTACAGCTCGGTCCTCGAGATGCTTCGCTCCACGACCTCCATGCCCAGCTCGTTCTTCGCGAGCTCCATGACCGTCGCCCGGGTGATTCCCTCGAGGACGTCATCAGAGGCCGGAGGCGTGATCAGCTGGTTCTGTTTCACCAGGAAGATGTTCTCCCCGGGACCCTCGCAGACGAAACCCTGCTGGGTCAGGAGGATGGCCTCGTCGAAGCCGTTCTGGAGCACCTCAAGGGACGCCAGCGCCGAGTTCAGGTAGGCCGCCGTGGCTTTTGTCCTTGGCGGAAGCATGGAGTCAGAGACCCTCCTCCAGCTCGACACAGCGACACGGAACCTATCCTTACCCGCAAAGTCCCCTAGCGGCTGGCAGTAGATGAGGATCCTGTTGTCCTCGTCCAGGAGGGTCGGGAAGAGCAGCTCAGAGCCCTTGTAGACCACCGGACGGATATAGACCGTCGTCCTGTAGTCGTTCTTCCTCAGGAGCTCCACCGTCGCTGCGATGAGGTCCTCCGTGGTGTAGGGCACATCCATGTAGAGGGCTTTCGCCGACTGCAGCAGCCGGTCATAGTGCTCCTTGAGCCTGAAGCCGTAAAGCTGCCCCTTCTCCTCATCCCAGTAGGCCCGGATGCCCTCAAAGCACCCCAGGCCATAGTTGAACACCTTTGACCTGATGCTGATGCTGACGTTCCGCTCTTCTGTGATCTCTCCCTGGTAAAAGACAAATGATTCCTTCTCGTTCATGCCGCTTCTCCCCTTCTCGTCCATTATGATTTTCTTCTGCTAATTCCATGTTTATGATCTTCTGCTTAATCCATGATGAGTTCGTCTATGCTCGTTCCTGGTGCCACCATCGGCATGACGCGCATCGCTTTGTCGATGACACAGTTCACGACACATGGCCTTCCCTGGGCCAGCGCTTCCTTCAGCACGGCTTCGGTGTCCTCTTTCCTTGTGAGGTTGAAACCTACCGCTCCGAAGGCCTCACACAGTTTCACGTAGTCGATCTCCGTCCCAAGGGTCGTGAAGGAATAGCGTTCATCGTAGAACATGGTCTGCCACTGACGGACCATTCCGAGCACGCCGTTGTTCAGGACCAGGATCACGATCGGTACTTTGTACTTCACCGCGGTCAGGATCTCGTTCAGGTTCATCCTGAAGCTTCCATCCCCTGCGATGTTCACGACGGTCCGGTCCGGGTTCCCGAGCTTTGTCCCGATGGCTGCGCCCATCCCGAAGCCCATGGTCCCCAGTCCGCCTGAGGTGATGAACTGCTTCGGAACTTTAAATTTGTAGTGCTGGGCAGCCCACATCTGGTGCTGTCCGACCTCGGTCGTGATCAGGGCATCCCCGTTCGTCACTTCCCAGAGCTTCTCGATGACATACTGTCCGGTCAGGCCTTCGCCGACCTTCAGCGGATACTGTTCCTTGAGCGCCTGGATCTCCGCTTTCCATTCCTCATGGTGGAGGTCCGGAAGCGCGCTGTTCAGCGTGGTGAGGATCTCCCGGATGTCGCCGATGATGGCGTGGGAGGAGGCGATGTTCTTGTTGATCTCCGCAGGGTCGATGTCGAGGTGCAGGATGTTCGCCTTCTTCGCGAAGGTATCCGCACGGCCGATGACGCGGTCGCTGAACCTTGCACCGACGACGATGAGCAGGTCGCACATGGTGACACCAAGGTTTGACGCCTTGGACCCGTGCATACCCAGCATGCCTGTGTAGAGCTCATCCGCTCCGGGGAAGGCCCCGATGCCCATGAGGCTGCAGGATACCGGTGCATCCACCTTCTTCGCGAACTCCAGGAGTTCCTTGTGCGCATCCGATGCGACGGCGCCTCCACCGACAAAGATGAAGGGCTTTTTCGCTTCCCTGATCTGTTCCAGCGCAAGCTCCACGGCTTCCTTCGTCATCTCCGTACGGAACCTCTCCACCTTCCTCGGCTCCTCGAAAGCGTACTCCGCTTTTCCGGAAGTCACATCCTTCGGGATGTCGATGAGGACAGGTCCGGGTCTTC
>DATISI010000226.1:0-5192 GCA_035581745.1 Clostridiaceae bacterium | reverse complement strand
ATCAACGACCTGCGGTATAAGGAAGAAGTGGAAATCACGGAAGACATGCGACAGAATATCCGCTATGCGGCCGAGAACAATCCTGCCGCCAAGCAGTTCGACCTCAACAGGGCACTGGGCAACCTCATCGAAGACTTCTCCCGGGTGGAGAACCTCCGGGTGATTGTCGCCGACCTTGAGGGGAACATCCAGTTCAAGACATCGAACGTCATGGAAAACAGCCTCGACATCTTCAACGTCATGAAGAACAGCTTCGAGGTGAGCTACAGCGGAAACAACGACTACTATCACCTCCCCGACATGGCGGAGGTCGATTCGGCCGAAGAGGTCACCCTTGTCTACCCGATGAACTTCCTCAAGGAGGACCGATACCTCATCGTCAAGGGCACGCCCGTCGCGTCCATGGACACCTCCTATCGGAATGTCTACAATCCTTCCCTCTCCCTCTTTGTCGCGCTCGTCCTGTTCATCGTATTGTTCCTCTTCCTCACAAGAAGGAAGATGGACTACATCCAGCAGCTTTCCGACACGGTCAGGATCATCTCCACAGGAAACTTCAAGTACAAGGCACCTGTCAGGGGGAACGACGAGCTGACGAACCTCGCGAAAAGCATCAACACCATGGCGACTGACATCGATGAACGAATCGAGGAAGAGCGTAAAGTGGAGCAGATGAAGAGCGACCTCATCACCAATGTCTCCCATGACCTGAGAACCCCCCTCACCTCCATCATCGGATATATCGGGCTCGCACAGACCGATGGCCTTCCTGAAGACAAGCGTAAGGAATACATCGAGATTGTCAGTTCCAAAGCACTCCGCCTGAAGGAACTCATCGAGAGCCTCTTCGAGTTCTCCAAGCTGCAGAGTCCTGAAAACAAGCTCACCATCCTCAACGTCAACCTGCGGGAACTCCTGGAGCAGCTCGTAGAAGAGATGATTCCTATCGCCGAGGAGAATGGCCTCACCCTGCACAAGGAGCTTCCAAAGTCTGATGTCGTCATCCAGGCGGATGTGCAGCAGGTCGTAAGGCTTTTCGAGAACCTGATCTCGAACGCGATCAAATACTCTTCGGACAAGAATCCGATTTCCATCACCCTGCATCCTGCGAATCCAGACCACATGGTCCTCATCACCTTCGAGAATTCCATCGGGGATATCCCGGATGAGGATATCCCGAAGATGTTCGAGCGCTTCTACAGGCTGGACAAGTCCAGGTTCTCGGAGACCGGCGGTTCAGGCCTTGGCCTGGCCATCGCGGAGAATATCGTGAAGATGCATTCCGGAAGGATCCACGCGAAGAAGACCACGCGCGGTACCCTCATGGTCACCATCGAACTTCCCTCCCGCTTTTATGCCCGGTGATTCTGGATGCGATGACTGGACTTCAATCAACATTTCATCCTGATGTCTTTAAGTTTTTGTCATTTTAACGTATAATCAATGTATATTTCACACAAATCAGATAATTCATCACTGTTCGACCAGCTGCCGTCGTTAGCTATGGCGTACCCGGTGCGAACCTTGGAGAGCAAGGGAGACTGATCCCTTCATACTGAAAATAATGGACCTGGGGGCGTTTTATGGAGATTAAAAAGATTCTGAACAAAAGATACACTTTCGTTTTCCTCTTCCTGGCAATGATCCTGATTTACACCTACCTTTACTTCAACGGGAAAAAGAGTACCGAAGTCGGATATTCCATCGTATTCTTCTTCATGGGACTGACCATCGCAGCCTTCTATGTCATCAAGGACATCATCCTGAATCCAACACGGATGAACTACAGGAAGATTGTCATGGAACAGCCGCTCTATAACCATAAAGGCAAGATCACCAAAGAGGTCGATGCGTTTCCGCTCCACAGGGACTTTGTCACCCTGTATCTCGGAAGGACCAGCGAGGATCCTTACGGGGCGACCGTGACAAACCTGCAGAGTGTACGGTACAAGGACAACAAGATGACGGATTCCCTCTTCATTCCGATCGAGTCCAATGATCCATTGTTCCAGAAGTATACCCTGTCCCTCAGCGATGCCATCGCGAAATTCAACAAGTTCGCAGGAAGCTATCCTGTGGTGACCTATAACCACCCCTTCACCCATACCTACCTGAACATCAAGCTGGACAAGGAGTTCACCCTGAGCTCCCTTGATGCGATGAAGATGAGCAAGGACATCTATGGGCTCTTCAATGAGCCAATCAAGAAGATCTCCAAGCATCTCCACCTCCACAACCTGAACGGCGACGAGCTCGCTGGTGCGAAGGTCGTCGGTGCCATCTACCTTGACTACATGGTGACACTGACCCACTACAAGAACCAGGAGATGAAAAAGGCGAAAAGGCTCCAGAAGACGGTCCTGAAGCCGGAACCACAGACCAAGGCATTGGAAACCTCACCATCGGACCGGAAGGCCGCTTCCGTAGCAAAGGAGCCCTCCCCCTCCACAAAAGGCACCAGCCTTATGAAGGTGCCGGATGCCCAAATAAACGACAGCGCACCGGATAAGCAGACGTCTAAAACAAAGGACACCGTCCCGGTGAAGGACATCGTTCCTGAGAAGGACATCGTTCCCGAGAAGGATAACGTTTCGGCCACTATGCCTGAAACCGTAAAGGACCCCACGCCACTGAGAAAAAGGTCTTCAAAATCGTCCAACACAGCAAAAACGGTAAAAGACAGCAAGACCAGCCCGGACAGGACTGAAAACGGTACGGATACTGGAGACTTGGAAGACCGGACAAACAACCTGGTATAGAAATCTTACACATGGGATGTGATTATATTGAAAAGATATTTAATCATCTATGAAGGAAAGGTACAGGGAGTTGGTTTCCGCTATTTTGTCTATCGTGCTGCGTATACGAAGAGCCTGACAGGTTCTGTGAGGAACATGATGAATGGGAATGTCGAGGTCGAGGTCCAGGGTGAAGAAGAGGTCATCAAGACTTTCCTGGATACCGTAAAGAAAGGCAATGGCTTCTCTGAAATCACCAATCACGCCATCAAAGAGATTCCGGTCAAAGAGCGGGAGAAGAAGTTCGACATCTCCTACTGACCCGGATATGCCGATGATTCGAAGCTTTGGAAGAAGATTTAAGACCATGGACAGCTACATCATCCTCCCCATTCAGATGGCCTGAATGGGGAGGATTTTCATTTGGCACGAAGGACCCTGTGTAGTCACCTGAAGGAGCGCTTCGGCAGGATGCCTGTCAGGAAAACCGCCCAATACGGCTGAGCCCACGCAGGGACCTGTAAAGCGCTAGCGTCAATCGAGGCCTTCTCCTGCCCCACTCCACCCTGAATACCTTTACATTTTCTTTCTGTGAATTACGTTCAGGAAATATCACTATTTGTTGCGGAATCAACAAATTGATGTATAATAATGTGGTAAGGCTTAAAAGAATAGATTGAAATTTCTTGTATGAAATAGCGCCAGAACCGGGCCCTGCCCGGTTGACGAGGATGGAGTTATCGAAGGTTCGGCGGATGCTCCACGGTATGCACTACCGTCAGAGACTTTACAAATCCTGTGGGTGACCAGAGGGACAGAGTGAGTCGGGTGTTTTAAGCCTTTCTAATAAAAATAGAAAGGATGTCTTATTATGTGTGGAATTGTTGGCTACCTGGGCGGGAAAGATGCTGTGGAGGTACTGGTATCCGGTTTGAGCAAACTGGAATACAGGGGGTATGACTCCGCAGGAATCGCAATCCTGGAGGACGGAAAAATCAATATCGTGAAGACCAAGGGAAGACTGAAGAACCTGTCGGAGAAACTGAAGACGGATACGGCGTTCGGCCATATCGGAATCGGCCATACCAGATGGGCTACCCATGGAGAACCTTCCGATATCAATTCCCATCCCCACAACAGCACGAATGACAGGATCTCCGTTGTCCATAACGGAATCATCGAGAACTACGTGGAACTGAAAGCATGGCTCATGGAGAAGGGATACACCTTCCTCTCCGAGACAGATACGGAAGTCATCCCCAACCTGATCGACTTCTACTACGAGGGCAGCCTGCTCGACGCGGTGATCCATACCACAAGCAAGGTCAAGGGAAGCTTCGCGCTTGGCGTCATCTCCCTGGACGACCCTGACAAGATCATCGCCGTAAGGAAGGACAGCCCGCTGATCATCGGCCTGGGAGAGAACGAGAGCTATATCGCTTCAGACGTCCCTGCCATCCTGAACTACACCAGAGAGATCGTCTATCTTGAGGATATTGAGTTCGCGGTCATCGAGAAGAGCGGAATCCAGTATTTCAACTCCAACCTTGAAGAGATCATCAAGACCCCTACCACCATCACCTGGAATGCCGATTCTGCTGAAAAAGGCGGATATGACCATTTCACGATCAAGGAGATCCACGAACAGCCGAAAGCGCTGAGGGATACCATGACTTCAAGGATCATGGTCGGGGAGAAGGTCAAGCTGGATGCGATCAAGATCACGAAGGAGATGCTGGAGAACTACAACAGGATCTACATCGTCGCCTGTGGTACCGCATACAACGCTGGTGTCATCGGAAAGACTGCCATAGAATCCCTTGCAAAGATTCCTGTAGAGGTCGATGTGGCCTCAGAGTTCAGATATCGCAAACCACTCATAGACAGCCGCACCCTTGTCATCGTCATCAGCCAGTCTGGTGAGACAGCGGATACCCTTGCCGTCCTGAGGGACGCCAAGAAACGCGGAGCCAGGGTCATCGCGATCACCAACGTCGTGGGAAGCTCCGTTGCGAGAGAAGCGACAGACGTGTTCTATACCTGGGCTGGACCAGAAATCGGCGTCGCCTCCACCAAGGCTTACCTCACCATGCTGATTGCGGTCTACACCATCGGACTGCATTTCGCAGAGGTCCTTGGGACCATCACGGACGAGGAAGCTGATGTGATCAAGAAGGAGATGCTCCTCCTTCCAGAGAAGGTCGCAAGTGTCATCTCCCTCAAGGAGAACATCCAGAAGTTCGCCCTGAAGATCCATGGCGAGAAGGATGTCTTCTTCCTTGGAAGAGGCCTGGACTTTGCGGTGGCCATCGAGGCTGCGCTGAAACTCAAGGAGCTCACCTACATCCACGCGGATGCGTATCCTGGTGGAGAACTCAAGCTCGGTCCGTTAGCGCTCATCGAGAAGAACACTACGGTGCTCGCCTCCCTTACCCAGCGTGACCTCTATGAGAA
>DATISI010000225.1:0-2880 GCA_035581745.1 Clostridiaceae bacterium | reverse complement strand
CGCACAGTGCCTTGACGGCGTTCAGCAGGACGGCTGCGGAAGGCCCGAGAAGGTCCGAAGTCTTTCCCGTGATGACCTGTCCAGCCGGTAGTTCGATGGCGACGGCTGGATGGCCTGTCTCCGCTTCCCTTGCAAGTGCCGGCTCCACGACCTTGCGGTCCTGCTCAGAGATGCCAGCCTGCTTCAGGAGGAGTTCCAGCTTGTAGAGGATATCCCTGGAGTTATGGCCACGCTTCAGGTCACAGAGGCCCTTGTAGTATCGTCTGAGGATCTCCTGCTTGCCTGCCTCACGGCAGACTTCGTCATCGATGATGCAGTTTCCTGCCATGTTGACACCCATGTCTGTCGGGGACTTGTACGGGTTCTTCCCGATGACTTTCTCGAACATCGCGTTGAGGACAGGATAGACCTCGATGTCGCGGTTGTAGTTGATCGTCGCGACGCCATACGCCTCGAGGTGGAAGGGGTCGATCATGTTGACATCGTTCAGGTCCGCTGTCGCGGCCTCGTAGGCGATGTTGACCGGGTGACGAAGGGGAAGGTTCCAGATAGGGAAGGTCTCGAACTTGGCATAGCCGGCATTGATGCCGCGCTTGTGCTCATGGTAGAGCTGGGAGAGGCATGTCGCCATCTTTCCGCTTCCCGGTCCTGGTGCCGTCACGACGACCAGGGGCCTGGACGTCTCGATATAGTCATTCTTTCCATAGCCTTCATCACTGACGATATGGTTGATGTTCCTCGGATAGTCCTCAATCTTGTAGTGGAAGTAGGATTTGATGCCAAGCTCCTGGAGCTTGCTGCGGAAGTGGCTTGCCGCCGCTTCACCAGAATACTGGGTGATCACGACGCTTCCCACGTAGAGGCCCATCTCCTGGAAGGCATCGATGAGACGAAGGACGTCCGCATCGTAGGTGATTCCAAGGTCACCACGGATCTTGCTGCTCTCGATGGCATCCGTGCTGATGACGATGACGATTTCGGCCTGGTCCTTGAGCTGCATCAGCATCTTGAGTTTGCTGTCCGGCTGGAATCCTGGAAGGACCCTTGATGCATGGTAGTCATCAAACAGCTTGCCTCCGAATTCAAGGTAGAGCTTGTTGTCGAAGTCTGCAATCCTGTTTCGGATATGCTCAGACTGCATCCTGATATATTTTTCATTATCAAATCCAATGTTCATAAATCCACACCTCCATGTGTTACACGCATGAAAGTATAACATTTAAGGCACGGGTTTTCAACTCAAAGCCTGGAAATCTTTCGATAATTCGCCTCCATCAGGACCTATTGGCATACCGGACATGGCCCCGACAGGATAGACCGGAATTTTGAGGTCGGAAGCCATGGGAAAGCAGGAAAGCTAAGGTTTTCCTGAAGATACGCTGCTCCCTTTCCTTAACCCCAATATCGCGATAAAAAATCTGGAAAATATTAAGAAAAAACGCGACACTTCAACCTCGCCAATTGTATGATAAGTGAAAGGAGGTTGATTGAAATGGAAAAATCTCTGCGACGTTCCGACAAGGAAATCACCGAAATCTACGAACGGCATTTCAGCATGGTCTATCGTGTCTGTTTCTCCTTTATGAAGAATCCACAGGACACGAACGACATGGTGCAGAACACCTTCATGAAGCTGATCGATCATGAAGTGGAGTTCCAGAATGCTGAACACGAGAAAGCCTGGCTGATTGTGACAGCCTCCAATCTGTGCAAGAACCATCTGCGTCACTGGTGGCAGAAGGGAAGCAGCCTGGACGAGTATCAGAATATCGTAACCGACACCCCGTTCGAAGTCGATGAGACCCTTGAAGTGGTCCTCGGTCTTCCGGAAAAGTACAAGACCGCGATATACCTCTATTACTATGAGGGGTACAACAGCGCTGAAATCGCAGAGATCCTGAAGAAACCTCAATCAACGATTCGTAATTATCTTCATAGAGGAAGAAACATCCTGAAGGATAAGTTAGGGGGAGAGTTTAATGAAGAACAAGAAGATACTCGAATCCATGGATAAAATATCACCGGATGAAGCCTCAAAAAAACAGATCCTGGATAATGTCCTGAAATACAACCATTCGAGAAATGAAGGAAAGGTGATCAATATGAGAAACAATAAGACATGGAAAACATTCATCCCCGCAGCGGCCATCCTGGCTCTTGTCATGACATTCGCGCTGCCAAACCTTTTGAAGAACAATAACCCCGATGTCCTGGTATCCAAAGGGAATATCGAGGTCAGCTATATCGACGACCTACCTGAGCTTCCGCCAGGGAACCCGGGCGCCATCACCATGAACTACAGTGAAGCCGATGTCTTCCAGCTCGTAGGGAATGACGTCTTTACAGGAACTGTGAAGAGCATAAGGAACATCAGACTGAGCTACCTCGATGTCACAGAATACCGTGCCATCGTGACCGTCACAATCGACAAGGTCCTCCGTGGGGACAAGAAGGTAGGAGAAGACGTGAAGATGATGCTGCCTGGACCCGTCGAGGACGGCAAAGTCATCGGTGTGGATTTCCATGTGACACGTGCCATGAAGGTTGGAGAAAAAGGGGTTTTCCTCCCAATCCGACATGACGACCAGAGCTACTGGGAAGACAACAACACAAAAGTGTACTTCTCTGAAATCGCGGAATACAGCATCCTGGAAACACAGAAGTTTGTCTTCCTTGACGCAAATGGTGAGCTGTTGTTCGCGAAAGATGCTTTCCCAGCCCTACAGTCCGCAAAGACACTGGATGAGGTCGAAGTCTATATCAGCAGCAAGCTCAGATAAGGGATAGCCAGACAAACAGACCCGATATCTGAATCTGAATCCGTAAAGCATTCGAACATGAAGCGCTGAACGGCCATTCAGACAAAGTGGATGGCCGACA
>DATISI010000224.1:0-2072 GCA_035581745.1 Clostridiaceae bacterium | reverse complement strand
ACGAGTTCAGGGTCGACGCCTGCCTTCTTCGCCAGGATGAGCGCTTCGCTCATGGCCGCGATGTTCAGCGCGACGATGATCTGGTTCGCAAGCTTCGTGATGTTTCCTGCGCCGATCTCGCCGACGTAGACAACGGATCCTCCCATAGCCTTCATGATGTCGTAGCACTTGTCGAAGACTTCCTTGTTTCCGCCTACCATGATGGATATGGTACCCTCTATGGCCTTAGGCTCTCCTCCGCTTACCGGAGCATCCAGGAGTTCGATACCGAGCTTAGCGAGCTCTGCGCCGATTTCCCTGCTGGCAAGAGGTGCGATAGAGCTCATGTCAAGGACGATGGTCCCCTTCTTCGCGCCGCTTGCGATGCCGTTCTCGCCAAGACATACGGTCCTGACATGCGGGGAGTTCGGAAGCATGGTGATGATGATGTCCACCTGCTCAGCCACTTCCTTCGCCGTCTCCGCCTTTGTCGCACCAAGCGCTACAAGCTCGTCCACAGCGACGGTGTTCCTGTCATTGACAACAAGTTCGTAACCCGCCTTGATGAGGTTCTTGCTCATTGGTTTTCCCATGATTCCAAGTCCGATAAATCCTAATTTCATATCCCTGTCTCCTTATCCATTCTTATTTTTCCTCTGTACGATTCCTGCCTATCCGCGGCTTGATTTGTCCAGCCTGTCCTCTATGTGACCGGTGCCGGGTTGAAGACCACCAGGGCATTGTATAGGCCATACCTGTCCCCGAAAGTCTCCGTCCTTCCACCTGCCACATCGAGGATCAGCTGGAACAGTTCCATGCCCATCTCCTCGATTGTCTTTTCTCCTGTCGCGACCTTTCCGGCATCGAGGTCGATGAGGTCGAACCATTTCGCTTTCAGCGCACTGTTCGACGACACCTTGATGACCGGAGCCACGTTCAGGTTGTATGTCGTTCCTCTTCCCGTCGAGAAGACCTGGAGGGTCATCCCTGACGCGAACTGCAGCGTTCCGCAGACGAAGTCGCTTGCGGGTGTCGCCGCGAAGGTCAGACCGCTCTTCCTTATCCGTTCTCCGGGGGAGAGCACATCTACGATTTTCGAGGATCCGGATTTTGCGACCGAACCCAGCGACTTCTCGATGATGTTCGCGAGTCCGCCCTGCTTGTTTCCAGGTGTCGGATTCGCATCCCTGTCGACGTTCCCTGTCTCCAGGTAGTCGTCATACCAGGTCATCTCCTTCTTCAGCTTTTCCAGAACCTCTGCGTCCGCAGTCCTCGGTCCCAGGAGGTGTACGGCATCCCTGACCTCAGATACTTCTGAGAACATGACTTTCGCTCCTGCCTGAACCAGAAGGTCCGCAGCATATCCGAGGACAGGATTCGAGGTAACGCCCGAGAAAGCATCGCTTCCCCCGCACTGTAGTCCTACCACGAGCCCTGAAGCCGGACATTCTGTCCTTTGTCTCTTGTTCAATATCTCCAGCTTCTTCGAAGCCTTCTTTACAATTTCATCGACCATCTCCTGGAATCCCTGGCAGTCCTGAAGGACGACCAGATCCTCATGATCAATGTCGGTGAAGAGCCTTTCCGGTGTCAGCTTCTCGCATCCCAGGGATACGGTGAGCATCTGGTTCCCGAAATTCGCATTCTTCGACATGTTCAGGATGGTCCTTATGGGTATTTCTGCATTCTTTGCGTTGATCGCTACCCCACAGCCATAGGCATGGTTTAAGGCGACGACATCGTCCACATTCTCATAGTTCGGAAGGATCTCTTCCCTGATCTTCTTCACACAGGCATTCACCACGCCTTCCACGCACTGCACGGTTGTCGTGATGCCCAGGATATTCCGTGTCCCGAAGGAGCTATCGTCATTCCTGTACCCCATGAAGGTGTATGTCATTCCCTGATTGTCATTGTCTTTCTCTTCTGTTTCCTGTCCTTCAGATGCTCCATGGATACTCGAGACCTCCACGGCACTTCTGATACGGACATTGTGCTCATTGACCCACTGGCCTTTTTGGATCGCCACCGCGGCATGTCCAATGATCTCGCCATAACGGATGACTTCACCGCCATTTTCGATGTCCTTGAGG
>DATISI010000223.1:0-3547 GCA_035581745.1 Clostridiaceae bacterium | reverse complement strand
ACGCTGTCCACGAACTCATGCGCGGCCGTCCCACAGGACACATAGTCCCTCATCTCCCAGTAGATCCGGTTGTGGCGGCATTCCCGTCCCTCACGTGCATAGTTCGAGATCTCGTACCGGTCATAGCCTTTCTCCTTCAGGAACGCATGGACGTACGCGGTCATCCTGTCCTCCGTATCCTCATCAGGCAGGTTCAGCTGGTCCTTCTGGTTCATGACATAGAATGGCGTGAATTCTTCAATGATGAGGGAATAGCAGGAGATGTGCTCAGGTGTCAGGTCCGTCACATCCTTCAGGGTCTTCATGAGGATTTCCAGCGTCTCGTTTGGCAGTCCATAGATGATGTCGACATTGATGTTGTCGAAGCCAAGCTCCCGGAGCATCCTGAAGTTGTCCGTGAACTGCTGGAACGTGTGGATTCTTCCGATATCGATCAGGATGGAATCGTTCGTCGACTGGAGTCCGATAGAGAGCCTGTTGACCCCCATGTTCTTCAGGACCTCAGCCTTCTCCCGGGTCAGATTCCCCGGATTGCACTCCATGGTGAACTCATAGTCCGGAGTCAGGGAGACATCCTTAAGGACATCGCCCAGGAACCTCAGATTATCCGCAGAAAGGTAGGAGGGGGTACCCCCTCCAATGAATATGCTCTCAAAAATCTTCCCTGCTGTCTTTTTCCTGATTTCAATCTCCAACATCCTCAGGTATTCCTCGACGTACTTCCCCTTACCTGAATAGGAAGCGAAGTCGCAGTAGAAACACTTCTGTTCACAGAACGGGATATGGAGATACAGGCCATAACTTCTCATCTTCTCACCTATTCGACTTTCAGGACCGCCATGAACGCTTCCTGCGGAACCTCTACGGATCCCACCTGCCGCATTCGTTTCTTTCCTTCTTTCTGCTTCTCGAGGAGCTTCTTCTTTCGGCTGATGTCTCCTCCGTAGCACTTGGCCAGGACATCCTTTCGCATCGCCTTGACGGTTTCCCTGGCGATGATCTTGGAGCCTACCGCAGCCTGGATCGGAATCTCGAACATCTGCCTCGGAATCGCTTCCTTCAGCTTCTCCACGATATTCCTTCCCTTGGTATAAGCCCGGTCTTCCGGAACGATCATGGACAGGGCATCCACGAGCTCTCCATTCAGGAGGATGTCCAGCTTGGAGAGGATGGTCCTCTGGTATCCGGTCAGCTCGTAGTCGAGGGAGGCATAGCCCCTGGTCCTTGACTTCAGCATGTCGAAGAAGTCATAGATGATCTCATTCAGGGGAAGGACATAGTGCAGGATGGCCCTGGTCTGCTCCAGGTACTCCATGCTGACGTAGGTCCCCCTCCTGGTCTGGCAGAGGTCCATGACCGCTCCGACGTACTCTGTCGGGGTGATGATGGATGCTTTGACCACCGGCTCTTCCATATAGTCTATCTCCTGTGGTGTAGGCAGGTTTGTCGGATTGGTGATCTCCACCATTCCGCCATCGGTCCTGAACACCTTGTAGATGACGGATGGTGCCGTCGTGATGATGCCGATGTTGAATTCCCGCTCGATACGCTCCTGGATGATCTCCATATGGAGAAGGCCCAGGAATCCACATCTGAATCCGAAACCAAGAGCTACCGAGCTCTCGTATTCGAAGGAGAACGCCGCATCGTTCAGCTGGAGTTTCTCCAGGGCTTCCTTCAGTTCCTCATATTCCGCTCCGTCGATCGGGTAGATACCGGAGAACACCATGGGGATGACCTTCTTGTAACCCGGAAGCGCTTCCTTGGCCGGATTTCCGGCATCCGTGATCGTGTCGCCGACACGGGCATCCCGGACGTTCTTGATGGACCCGGTCACATAGCCGACATCGCCCGCCATGAGCTTATCCACAGGCAGGAAGCCTGGCGTGAACACACCGACCTCGGTCACCTCATAGAACTTGTTGGTCGCCATGAATTTGATCTTGGTTCCGGGACTGATGGTCCCATCCTTTACCCGTACATAGGCCACAACGCCCTTGTACTGGTCATAGTAGGAATCGAAGATCAAAGCCCTCAGCGGATCGTTGTCGTCCCCTACAGGGGCCGGTACGTGCTCTACGACCGCATCCAGCACATCCACGATGTTGAGACCGGTCTTGGCGGACACCCTTGGCGCATTCTGCGCCTCTATTCCGATGACATCCTCGATTTCCTTGATGACATCTTCAATCCGTGCGGAAGGAAGGTCGATCTTGTTGATTACGGGAACGATCTCCAGGTTGTTGTCCATGGCCAGGTAGCAGTTCGCAAGCGTCTGCGCCTGGATGCCCTGGGTGGCGTCCACGACCAAAATCGCACCTTCACAGGCCTGAAGACTCCTTGAAACCTCATAGGTGAAGTCGACATGCCCTGGAGTGTCGATGAGATTCAGGATGTATTCCTGTCCATCGTCTTTCTTGTAGATCAGTCGCACAGCCTGTGCTTTGATCGTGATTCCCCTTTCCTGTTCCAACTCCATGTTGTCCAGCACCTGGGACTCCATTTCCCTCTGAGTCAGGGTCCCGGTATACTCAATCAGCCTGTCGGCAAGCGTGCTCTTGCCGTGGTCGATATGGGCCACGATAGAGAAATTCCGTATATGTTTCTGTCTTTCACTCTGCATCAATCTTCACCTCAAAATATTATCTCACACTAGATTATAGCATAACCACAGACAATCCGCTCGGCCTATTTTCTTTCCCTGATATCGGGTATACTATAAAGGAAGGCTCGGATCCATCCTTTCCAGTAGGATTGTACGAGCCCCAAACCTTTCTACAGGGAGGTGAACGTTCATGGGAATCGGTATCGCAATGGGTGTTTTAGCAGGAATCCTTTTCGACAACCTGGCCATCGGTATCGCACTGGGTGTCGCTCTGGGCGCCGCACTCGATGGCAGGAAGAAAAGCCAGTGATTGCTGCAATGACTCAAACAGGCTGATTTAAAGGTCAATCTATATTTAAAATTAGCTTGAAAGCCAATCCTAATGATGTTATAATACTCATGTTATAAAAAGACTCACAAGCAGGATTCCCCAATTGCTGTGGAGACCCTTACTGGATGTGGTCAATTTATGCATCCGGTACAAATAATATGGAGGGGGTGAAACAATGGCAAATATCAAGTCATCAATCAAGAGAATCAAGGTTACAGAAGCTAAGACTATGAGGAACAAGATGGTCAAGTCCGCACTTAAGACTTCTATCAAGAAGTTCGAAGTAGCAATGGCAGAAGGTAACGCTGAAAACGCACAGGTACTTCTTACCTCAGCTGTTAAGTCATTAGACATGGCCGCTAGCAAAGGAATCATACACAAGAACATGGCTGCAAGGAAGAAGTCCAGATTAACTTCAAAATTCAACGCAATAGCGTAAATAAAAAACCGGTCGGTTTGACCGGTTTATTTATTTGCCCTGAATTCCAGGTTTGGTCCCTATTTCATCCCGATTCTCCCCCAGCACATCGGCGAACAGCCACTCCAGGGCATCGGGTAATCTCCTCGCCCAGGCCTTCTCGTTGTGGATGGCTTCATCCTCCACCACAAAC
>DATISI010000222.1:0-6362 GCA_035581745.1 Clostridiaceae bacterium | reverse complement strand
CTTCCCTATTCATCAAATCCTTTTGTATTTTAGCTATTTTTCAATTTTCCATGCTACACTATTCCTATATGCATAACAGATACCAGTCGTCACAAGAAGGAGAATTTTAAATGAGCATGTTTCTAGAAGGAAACCTTGGCTGCGTGAAGTGCAGCGACAAGCATGGTACCTGCGTGGACCGTATTCCGCTTTTCGACTTCCTCTCCCATGAGGAGAAGAAGATCATCCTTGAGAAGTCCATCCATAGATTCTACAAGAAAGGCGAACTGATCTTCTCTCCGGGAGAAGCAGGAAACAGCCTCTATATCATAAATTCGGGAGAAGTGAAGATCTTCAAGCTCTCACCTTCCGGCAAGGAGCAGATCCTCCACATCCTGTCCTCAGGTGATTTCCTGGGGGAACACTCCCTGTTCAGCAGCGACACCCTGAAGAACTCCGCCCAGGCGATGAAGAACACCGCCCTGTGCGTCCTGAAGGGAGAGGACATCAAGTCCCTCATCCTCCAGTATCCGGAGATGGGCCTCAAATTCCTCGAAAAGTACTCCAAGAAGAACATCGAGACCCTGAACCTCGTCGAGTCCATCGGACTCTACGACGTCGAGCAGCGTCTCGCGAAATACCTCCTCGACCAGATGGAGGAATCCGGAAGCCCCCACATCACGCTCAGCATGAGCAAGGGAACCCTTGCGAGTCTCATCGGAACCTCTCAGGAAACCCTGAGCAGAAGGCTCTCCTACCTCCAGGACTGTGAGGTCATCAGGCTCCAGGGCCAGAGAAGCATCAGCATCCTCAATGTGGAATCCCTGGAACAGATCCTGTCCAGGTAGCAGAAGAGGACTTCACGAAACGATCAAATATCCTAAAATCCATACAGACTCAAAAGCAGGGAAACGGCTGTCCGTCTCCCTGCTTTTTTCTATCCTGTGGTATGGCTCGGTTCTCTTTGTTCCTATCTTACCTGGTATTCCCTCGCCAGCCGTTCGATCTCATCATATCGGCCTTCCATGATCAGCTTTTTGTTGACCACGCTTCCTCCGACGCCGATCCCGACACAGCCCGCATCGATGAAGCTTTTCGCGTTAGCCGCGTTGACTCCGCCAACCGCGGTCAATGGGATATGGTTGATCGGACCTCTGACCGCTTTGATATAGCCGATTCCCAGGGTATCTGCCGGAAAGACCTTGATGATGTCTCCTCCTAGTCGATGTGCCTGGATGATTTCTGTAGGGGTCACAGCTCCAGGGATAGAGATGAGTCCCAGCCGTTTGGTCTCCCGGATGACCGCTTCATCGGTATTCGGGGAGATCATGAACTCTGCACCCGCCTCTGCTGCATCACGCACATTCTCCACGGAGAGGACGGTACCCGCGCCCACGGCGATCCTGTCTCCAAAGTGGTCCTTGATTTTCCTGATGGATACCAGGGTATCCCTTGAGATTTCCTCACTGTCCGGATTGAACGTCACCTCCACACAGTCGATCCCTCCGGCATGGAGCGCCGTTACCGTGTCCAGGATGTGGCTCGAGGGAATTCCCCTGATGATGGCGATGATCCTGCCTTCTCTTATCATGTTCATGACATCTTTCATGTCTTTCCTCCTTTTCCGCGTTCACCGTACCATTTGGGTGACCGCGATTCCATTCTTTCGTGACCTTACCCGGAGAAGTTCCTGGAAACCCATGAGGGCCAGACTCTCCTCCGCTTTTGGGATGACAATGTCCACCGAGACGCCTGGCACCATCTCCTCGATGAGGATCCGGTATGCCTCCACGTATCGGGGGCCTCCGATGATGCAGATATGCTCCACATCCTTCCACGCGGTCTCAAGCCTGCTCTGCAGGTTCTCGATGACGCTCCCCGTGATGATTCCCGAGAGCATCATGCTCCTCATCTCATCCGTAGCGACATCGAAGACCTTGGTGGAGTGGACGATGTAAAGTGCCCGAGTGAGGCCGTAAGTCTTCAGCAGGTGATAGCCATATCGAAGCTTCTCTGCATCGATGTCGATGTCCGCCTTCGTGGTCTCACCTCCCAGGATGGTGTCCTGCAGGAGCGCATGGTGAAGCTCACCCGTGAAGTGTGAGGCGATATCCGTCAGGAATCCCCCTTCCACCAGGCACATGTGCGTATGGGAGCCGGGAGAGACCATGACGGTCTTCCTGTCCTTCCTGATGATCCCCTTTGCCACCATACCGATGACCTCGATCTCTTCTCCACGGGCATTGCCCATCAGGTGGATGTTCTCCAGGGTCAGCCCTTCTTTCGGTGGGACGGTCTTGGCACCTCTGATGAGCTGGATCCTGCGCCTGAAAT
The DNA here is from genome assembly GCA_035581745.1 of Clostridiaceae bacterium. Taxonomy (GTDB): domain Bacteria; phylum Bacillota; class Clostridia; order Clostridiales; family Clostridiaceae; genus Youngiibacter. Next base: position 4,049 of record DATISI010000222.1, on the reverse strand, counting down.
ACGTCTTTTCCTCATAGGTGTGGATTCCATCCGACATGGCCTGTGCATCGATTGGAACGGTCAGATGCTGCACTTCACAGATCCCGAAAGGGTTTGTCACCATTCCCGACATGTAGATGTCCGACACCGCGTCTTCCGGGACCTCGTTCTTTCTCAGGATGGCATCCATCCCTTCTTTGAGCGACCGGACAAGCACGTCATTGCTTCCTGATGTCGCAGCGTCCTTTGTCCCCACGCTGATGAACAAGGTGTCCAGGCAGATGTCATCTTTCAAGAGATATGCCCTTGTATGGGATGTTCCCGAGTCATAATAAAGGATGTACATGTCCAACTCCCGCTTCCCCTGCAACCAGGTATGATTCTTCTCCAAAAGGTCTTTCTCTTTCCTGCCTTTACTCGCACGTTTATGGCGACAGTCCTTCCGCTTAGGATGTCGTATGGTACCAGTGGAGGTAGCGCTCATATCGTTTCTGATACGCCATGTGCTTCTCCCTGTCCGGATACAGCACGGTCTCCTCCTCGAAGGGCACCCCCTCCGCTGCCCCGGAAAGCCAAAGGACTTCCATCCCAAGGACGACGCCGCCCAGGAGCGAATTGTGTTCCATCCTGTTCACCGTCATGGGGACATTGAACAGGTCCACGCAGATCCTTGTCCAGAACTCGGAGTTCAGGATTCCTCCGGAAAGCATGACCTTCCGAGGAATTCCATTGAGTTTCGTCAGCACCTCGTAATTCTGGTACAGGTTGAACAGCACCCCTTCCATGATCGACCGGTACATGTCATGTCGTGAATGACATGGCCTGATGTCATAGAATCCGCCGGCCCGGTTGTCCTGCCAGCCCGGAGCCCTTTCCCCGAAGAGGAAAGGAAGGAAGATCGGCGGATCCGTGTCAGGGGAAAATCCCCGTTCAATATCGCTGTAGGTGGTGTCAGGTTCAAACATCTTGTTCTTGAACCAGTCGATGCAGTTCGTGGCCCCCGACGTGGCCCCGCCGCTCAGCCACTTTTTCGGAGACAGATAGCACCAGGTGCTGGGGGTGTCCGGGATGACCGGGGCATCGCTCGAGAGCCTGATGGCACCACTGGTCCCGACCGAGAAGGTCATGACCCCGTCGCAGATGGCGCCAGAACCGACCTGGTTCAGTCCTCCGTCAGACCCGCAGGCCATCACGGGAATTCCCGCTGCTATGCCCAGAGCCTTTGCCCCAGCCTCGCTGAGGGGAAGTGTCTCCTTATAGGTCACGATACGCTCCAGCTGACGCTCCCCAATCCCGACCAGGTCGAGGATCTCCCGGTCATAGGTCTTGCTATGGATGTTCATCAGTCCGGTTCCCGAAGCCATGCTGTCCATGGTCACCCGTTCTCCTGTCAGCCTGTACATGTTGTAGGATCCCTGACCCATGATGAGATGGTCGCTGAGGCTGTACCCCTGCTCTTTCAGCATCATCAGCTTGAAGGCCGGATAGATGGCGCTCACCATGCAGCCCGTACGTTTATAGTACCAGTCCACAAAGTCCTTATCCTCACGCAGCCTGCTGCAAAGAGGGGAAGCTTCGGTATTGGACCAGGCATAGACGGGTGTGACAGGATTCATCTTCGGGTCAGCAAGGAAGATGCTGTGCCAGGCTCCGCTCAGGGAGATGAGGTCGATTTGTTTCCCCGCTGCCAGCCTCCTGCCTACGGCCATGGTCTCTTCATAGATGCCTGATGCATCCTGCCTTGTCGTGTCTTCTCCGAGACTGAATGAAGAAGTCTCCACCCTGTACGTCTTCGATTCTGTATCATAGAGCATCCCTTTTGCTGATGTCGTGCTGGATTCCAATACCAATATATGCAAGCTGCTTCATCCCTTTCATCTTCACTCAAATGTAGGCTATCCCGTTCATCGTGGTTCAGGACCCCTGCACCATCCGACTTTCCGCAGACTGTGTCCGGAGGATCCCTGCACCGCGAAAGCGCCCGGTTCCCTCCCTGTCTATCATAAACTGCACTTTTTCAGGCTTCCCGTGCGGGTGGGTATCCCAGTGGAATGTTCCCCTTCCTATTCCCGCGACGGGATGACGGCTCCCTTTGAAGCAGAGAGCACATTCTTCCGATACTGGTAGAGATATCCTTTTACCGGTTCGGCCGCCCTTCTTTCCATCGTCCGCCTTCGCTCCTCCAGGTCAACATCCCTCACCTCGATGAGGCCACGCGCGATGTCCACATGGATGATGTCTCCATCCTTGAGGTAGGCAATTGGACCATCATCCAGCGCTTCGGGACAGATATGCCCCACGAAACAGCCGTTGTTCGAACCTGAGAAACGTCCATCCGTGATGAGACAGACGCGGCTTCCCAGCTTCATGCCCACGAGAAGCTTCATCGCCTTGTACATCTCCGGCATTCCAGGTCCACCTTTCGGACCTTCATTCCGGATGACCACGACCTCTCCCGGATTCACCTCTCCCGCACGGATTCCCCGCAGCGCGGCTTCCTCCTTCTCATAGACCTTCGCAGGTCCCGTGAAAATGAGGGCATCTTCCGGAATCGCGGAAGGTTTTGTCACCGCGCCCTCAGGGGCGATGTTTCCACGAAGGATGGCGATACCGCCCCTCTTGTGGACCGGATCCTCCAGACTCCGCACGATGGTGCTCGCAGGCGATGGAAGACGCTCCAGGGTCTCTTCCCAAGTCTTTCCTGAAACGGTAGGTCCGGTGAGGTCCAGCTGCGACCGCAGTGCCCTCATCACTTCCGGAACCCCGCCAGACTCATGGAAATCAAGCAGCGTGGCGGAGCCGGCGGGAATCATGGGAATCAGATGGGGCACTTCCGTGCTGATCCTTCCCAGCTCGAAGATATCGAGGGGGATTTCCGCTTCTGTCGCGATGGCAAGGAGATGCAGGACGGCGTTGGTGGATCCGCCAATGGCGGCATTCACCCGGATCGCATTCTCGATGGAGGCCCGACTGACGATATCGAGTACACCAGTCCCCTTTTCCACCATCTCCATCACCGCCCGTCCGCTTTCGAACGCCGCCTGCAGCCTTCTGCTGTAGACTGCAGGGATGGTCGATGAGCCGGGCAGGGAGAGACCCATGGCTTCCACAAGGCAGGTCATGGTGTTCGCGGTTCCAAGCATCGCACAGGAGCCGATGGTCGGCACTGCATTGTTCTCGAACCAGTCGAACATCTCCTTGGTGATCTCTCCGGATTTCAACGCACCCTCAGACTGCTGGATGATGGAATGGTCGATATACTCTCCGCCATAGGGATTTCCCGCCTTCATCCGTCCGGGCAGCGCAGGGCCGCCCTTGATGAACACCGTAGGCAGATTGACACGAAGGGCACCACGTACCATACCTGGTACGATCTTGTCGCAGGATCCCACGATGACCAGGCCGTCGAGCCGATGGGCTTCAATCATGGCCTCGATATCGTTCGCGATCATCTCACGCGTCGGGAGGACGTACTGCATCCCTTTATGACCCATGGCCATCCCGTCACAGGCACCAATTGTCCCGAATTCCAGGGGAGTCCCTCCGGCGGCATAGATCCCTTCCTTCACCTTCTGGGTGAGCTGGCTCAGGTTCACATGCCCGGGACAGATCGAATTGAAGGAGTTCACGACCGCGATCAGCGGCTTCTCCAGCTCCCCGTCGGTAAATCCGCTCGCCTTATACAGCGACCTCACATTGGCCCATTCGGGTCCTTTCAAGATATCCTGACTTCGCATCATCGCTGATGTCCTCCTTTTGTTCCTCTTATTCCAGTTCGTATCCGCTATTCCATCCCTGGCACGTCACCGAAAATTCCGGTAAAGCGCCGGTTCTACCATTCCGCTACACTTCCATCTTCATGCCGCCATACCGGATTTTTCCAGTCATGTCCGATTTTTGCCATCTCCCTGACTTTATCCTCATCCACTTCGACCCCGAGTCCGGGACCTTTCGGCATCTCCACCTAACCTTTCTCGTATTTGAACACCGTCTTGTCTTTCAGGTAGTCCAGGATATCATTCCCCTGATTGTAGTGGATGCCCAGGCTCTGCTCCTGGATGAACGCGTTA
>DATISI010000221.1:0-3040 GCA_035581745.1 Clostridiaceae bacterium | reverse complement strand
CTTGCAAGGCTGAGCACACCGGTGCCTTTGCTGACGCCCATGGCAGAGATATCGAGCAGTCCGTCATCCGAACTTGTGTGATGGAGACCGGTATGGTTCTCCACGAAATCCATGGTCTTCTCCAGGTCATTTTCCTTCAGTCGGTTCACCAGCACCTTGTATACCGTCTCTCCGAAATGGCTTCCGGGTTCATCCTCGAAGTAGGCGATGGGGATTCCCGAAACTCCGGAATCCTCCGCGGTCGCATTGTAGTTCAGGAACCTTTGTACCCTTTTGCTGTTCTTCGAGAAATAGGATACGCCGAGGGTCAGGACGCTATGGTCCAGCTCCTCCTTCCTGCAAAAGGCGAGTAACCTGTCCACATCTTCCTGGTCCATGGGCACTCCTTCGATGGTCTCCCCCGTCACCGCATGGGTGATGAGTGCACCGTTGCATGCGATGAGGGGTCCTTCAATCTTCAGTTCCCTGGCGAACAGCTGCAGCATGGAAGGGATCCTTCCCGAGCAGATGGTCACGAATATCCCAGCCTCCTGGGCCATCCTCACCGCCGTGAGGTTTCCTTCTGAGATCCTCTGCTTCCTGTCGAGGAGTGTCCCATCGAGGTCGCAGCAAATCATCCTGATCCTGTTGTCTCCCATCTTGTCCTCCATTAAGGAGGACAGCCGAAACCACTGTCCCGGCTGTCCTTTTTTTATTTCTTGAATTTGTCCAGGATTCCAGATGCGATGATTTTCTCCTTGGCCTCCGCATCAGACAGCACGTTCTTCATTCCGATGATCGTGACGCCCTTTTTGGCAGCATCCTTGAACATATCCACGAAGTTCAGCGGACAGAACACGACATCATAGGAAGTCGCCGAGCTCTTTCCCTCGGACAATGAGCAGTGGTGGATCGTGGACACCGGGATATTCAGGTCCTTGACCGCTTTCTCCACCCGCATCTTCATCATCAGGCTTGTTCCTGCCCCGTTGGCACAGGATACCAGTATTCTTAGCATATGAAATTCCTCCTTATAAACAATCTCAACCGCGCTTTTGCGCTTCATGAGGGCACATTACAATCCCTACTGTACAGCCATTCCCGAAGGAAGTTTCTCTTTCGCTTCCTCTTCTTCATCCTTCTTCTGCCTGTAGGCATCGTAGTCGTCGGTGATCAGGAAATAGGTGTCTGGGTTCGCACGATACTGAAGCTGCGGGATGGCCAGCATCCCAACCACGACAATCGCGACTCCGGCGAAGCTCAGGTATTTCATGAGGATGGTGAAGATCGGCCATACGACCGCCCAGTCCCACATTCCAAGGTATCCGCCGTAACCGGCGAGTCCGATGAAGCTTGCGATGAACGCCGATCCGAAGACCTGGCATAAACCTGCGATGAAAGGCATCACCATGGCAGCCTTGATGCCGCCCTTGTTATTGGCATACACCGCGATGGTCGCGTTGTCGAAGAAGACAGGGACGAATCCTGCGATGACCAGGACCGGGCTCTGCATGAGGATCAGTGCGCCTATGGCGAGGAACTGTCCCAGTGCGCCGAAGAGGAATCCTATGGTCACGGCATTCGGTGAACCGAATCCATATACCGCCGCACAGTCGATACCAGGTACCGCTCCGGGAAGGAGCTTTGTGGAGATTCCCTGGAAGGACTGGGTGAGCTCAGTGACGAAAGTACGGATGCCCAGCTGAAGGATCGCGAGGTATACGGCGAAGTTCAGCGAGGTGGTGAGGATATAGAAGAAGAAGTTTGTCGTCGGAACAATGAACTTCGCTTCCACGAGATAAGGCTTTCCAAGGACCATGAGGATGGTTCCAAAGAACAGCGTCATGAGGACTGCAGTCGCGACCATGTTCTCATTGAAGATGGAGAGGAATCCCGGCAGCCTGATGTCCTCAAGCTTCTTGCTGTTCTTCCATTTGATCTTCTGGGAGAGTTTCGTGAAGAAATAGAGTCCGAACATCTGCTGGTGGGCTACGGCGAAGCCGGCGCCTTCCGTCAGGTCCTGGGTGATCTCGACGGTGAGGTTGGAGCCTACTGCCCAGTAGGTTCCGAGGACAAGTCCCATGACGATGAGGATCTGTATCTCACCCAGCTGCGGGAAGCAGAAGAGGAGGATCCAGAATGCGGTGGAGGCCTGCTGCATCTGCACATGGCCTGTCGTGAACACGGACCTGATCTTCGTGTACTTCTTGAAAGCCACGAGGACGATGTTCAGGATGAAGGCGATGAGCAGGAGCACCATGACCTGCGAGAAGGCTCTGCCTATCGCGGTCAGTCCTGCCTGAACGGCGTTCTGTCCGAAATACGGGTCGATGACCATGGCGTTGAGGTTGAACCTGTCCTTCAGCCCGACAAGGATCGGCCTGAAGTTGTTGACCAGGCCGCCGGAACCGACAGCGAGGATGAGGTAGCCTACGGTGGCTTTGATGAAACCTGCGAAGGACTCGTAGAACGGCTTCTTGAGGAGCGTGTAACCGACGAATACGATGATTCCGATGAAGTAAGCCGGCTGGGTCAGGATGTTCTTGGCGAAGAATGTCCAGATGTTTAATAAGATCTCCATTGAGGGCCTCCCTTGTGTTTTTTATTGTAAGGATTTTGGTCCTAAGAATACCTGGGTGGAGGGTTAAGGCAGGAACTGTCTCTGAACGGCAAGCAGGTCTTCCGCAGATTTCGTCGTCAGGAGCGCATCGACAAGTTCCTGGTTCATGAGCATCTCACAGAGCTGCATCATGTTGGAGAGGTGTTTCTCATGGTCGACAGATGCGAGCACGAAGAACAGACGGGCATCTTTCTCAGGGTCATCCAGGTCGAAGTGGACAGCCTTCTCCACCTTCATGAAGCTGATGGAGGTGTCATTCACCCCAGTCGCACCTTCATTGGCATGAGGCATCGCGATATCCGGAGCGATGACGATATAGGGGCCGTACTTGTGGATGCAGTCGATGACGGTCTGGATGTAGATGGGCTCTATGGTCTTGTCTTCGATCAGGGGCTGGCAGGAAGCCCTGACGGCGTCCTCCCAGTTTTCGAAGGAATCATG
>DATISI010000220.1:0-3357 GCA_035581745.1 Clostridiaceae bacterium | reverse complement strand
GCAAGATCATCAATATCGCCTCCATGCTCTCCTTTCAGGGTGGGAAGTTCGTTCCTTCCTATACGGCGAGCAAACATGGCGTAGCAGGACTCACCAAAGCCTTCGCCAATGAACTTGGCGCTTTCAACATCCAGACCAACGGGCTTGCGCCCGGATATATCCTGACGGACAACACCAAGGGCATCCAGGAGGATGAGAAACGCTTCGAGGAGATCCTGAACCGGATTCCCGCAGGACGATGGGGAGAACCTTCGGACCTGCAGGGTGCCCTGGTCTTCCTCGCAAGCCGAGCATCGGACTATGTGAATGGACACATCCTTGCTGTGGACGGCGGATGGCTGGTCAGATAGCATACCTTGAAACCTATAGACAAGAGAATCATCACAGACGCGCACAGGAGGAGTGAAATCCACCTGTGCGTTTTAAATTTTAGATGTTTCATGTGTAGAGGCGAGGGCAGGGGAAACAGGAATATGGAAAGGAACGGGATGATTGAGAGATGGGGATGAACAAAATGATTGGGATAGGGGAAGGAACAGATGATAGGGATATGGGAAGGAACAAATGATAGGGATAAGGGAAGGGAAAGAAAGACAGGAAGAAGGAAAACAAGAAACAATCCCTATGTAGAAAGGTATTCCAATTGAATGAAAGGTATAGCGGACATTTCCCTCAATTATGCTGTATAATTAAGAATATGGATTGCTATTCTTCATCTACATTCATGATAGGATGAGAATAAAAGGGGCATTTGACCTATGCCGTGATTTCGAACAGGAATGTCATGGGAATTGTGCCTTAATCCTCTCCATTTCAGTTGTCAATAATGGGAAAGTGCTGACGTGGGATGATCGATTATTTACTACATGGGGGGAAAGAATATGAATATGGAGAATTTGAACCTTGTCTTTCAGAATTATATCGACAAGTTCGATGAAATGAATGACGAAAAACATAATGAGACCTATAAGTGGGTTGCGCTTGAGCACTTCCGCAAGAACTGGGATATTGAATCTTCCAATTTTGCGGCGATGTTCAAGGAGGCGGTCAGCAAGACCGACAATCTCATCGACAACAGCAAGGTGCATCCTACTACAGGGATCGTGAGACTGGCGAAAGAGGATCCGAACGCTGCAAGAGCCCTCTTCCGGGATCTTTACAAGAAGGATAAGGGAGACCTCCAGGAGAGGCAGGACCGGATCGAAAAGTTCATCGTGGAGTCGAATGCCCTGCTGGAGAAGCATGGCAAAGGGACCTGGAAATATACCCAGGACAGGAAGACGGCGATCTTCTACCTCAACCTGAGGTATCCGGACGAAAACTATATCTTCAAGTCAACGGAGGCAAGGAAATTTGCCGAATGCGTCGAATATGATGACAGCTGGGGAAGTGGAAAATACTTCAAGCTCGCCAAGTACTACAAGATGTGCGACTATCTGGTCAGCGCAATCGAGGACCATCCGGACCTCCTCGCCGTCCACCAGAGCCGCAACCTGCAGAAACATGAGGACAGGAAGTACCATGTCCTGGCCTATGACATCATCTATTGTGCGCATCAGTATAAACTATATGAGAATATCGTCATCAGACCGAAGAAGAGTAAGACGGCAAGCAACAGTGCGGCAGAGTTAAGCCAGAGCATGATGCTGGAACTTGCGGCACAGCAGTCTGACCTCCAGGTCGCGCTTGCGGAACTGGAATCTGAAAGAAATGGTCTTGAAGAGATATCGATCAAAGGCATGACCATCACACACAAGGCGTTTGGTCCCGGAACGGTCCTGGAGCAGGATGGTGCATATATCATCGTGCAATTCGAGACAGGGGAGAAGAGATTCGCATTACCCGAAGCTTTTTCGGATGGATATTTTGTCATAGAGGATCCGAAGATCACAGAAAGGTATGCCATGGAGGCTGACCTCCTCAAGATAATCAGCGACCTGCAGTTGCAGCTGAAAACCATCGAGATCAAAATGAAATAGGTGGAGGTTTAGCCAACACCTGATAACGTAAAAATACGAATATAACCTTTTAATCTCCTGAAACCTGTGCAGAGCAGGCCTAATCCCGGATCTTTCGGTGCTTGGGCCTGCTTTTGCAAATAATCGTGATAAATTATCGCGATTTGTGTGAATTTACACTTGCAATTCTCATTACCCCTGTTATATAATAAGTTTTGTAATGACGTTCCGCGATAGCTCAATGGTGGAGCACTCGGCTGTTAACCGATAGGTTGGAGGTTCGAGCCCTCTTCGCGGAGCCATTTTTTTTATCAAAATTTAATACGTCGCAAAGAGTAAGAAGAGTACCGGTAGATTTCCATCAAGAGATCAGGTGGTGGGTGCGAACCTGAGGAAAATGAACGGGAACGGAGCTTATGAGCGAATGAATGCAAGAGCAGGGCTTAGCCAAGAAAGGTGGAACCGCGGAGAATATCCGTCCTTTCAAGTGTTAAGGTCTTTTTTTTATTTTTCAAATTTGGGACGGTTCTAAAAACGAGGAGGAATTGTAATGGAAAAGACTATGGACAAAATCGTCGCACTTTCCAAAGGAAGGGGCTTAGTGTACCCGGGATCTGAAATCTATGGCGGGCTCGCCAACTCATGGGACTACGGTCCACTTGGTGTGGAACTCAAGAACAACATCAAGAAGGCATGGTGGAAACGCTTTGTACAGGAGAGCCCGCATAACGTAGGCCTCGACAGCGCGATCCTCATGAACCCTGAAGTCTGGGTAGCCTCAGGCCACGTAGGCGGGTTCTCAGACCCCCTCATGGACTGCAAGGAGTGCAAGGCTAGGTTCCGTGCGGACAAGCTTGTAGAGGACCATATGACGCAGCAGGGGGCCGAAGTGGCTTCCGCCGACGGAATGTCCCCGGAGGAGCTTTCAAGCTACCTTGAGGAGCACGGCATCGTGTGTCCGAAGTGTGGGAAGAAGAACTTCACCGGCATCAGGAAGTTCAACCTGATGTTCAAGACCTTCATGGGAATCACCGAGGAGAGCAAGAGTGAAGTCTACCTGAGACCGGAGACGTCACAGGGAATCTTCGTCAATTTCAAGAATATCGCAAGGACAACGAGGAAGAAGGTTCCATTCGGGATCGCCCAGATCGGAAAGTCCTTCCGGAACGAGATCACCCCAGGCAACTTCATCTTCAGGACCAGGGAGTTCGAACAGGCGGAGCTGGAGTTCTTCTGCAAGCCGGGTACGGACCTTGACTGGTTCCAGTTCTGGAAGGATTACTGCATGCAGTTCCTCGTAGACCTCGGACTGGATACGGACAATGTCAGGATGCGTGACCACAAGCAGGAGGAGCTTTCAAGCTACCTTGAGGAGCACGGCATCGTGTGTCCGAAGTGT
>DATISI010000219.1:0-3288 GCA_035581745.1 Clostridiaceae bacterium | reverse complement strand
CAGCGAGCTTCCATCTGCCGCGCCATGATCAACAATCCAGACATCCTGTTCCTGGATGAGCCGACAGGCGCGCTGAATACGAGTGCCACGGACCAGGTCCTCTCCATCCTGGAAGACCTGAACAGGGAAGGGATGACCATCATGACGGTAACCCATGATTCCCGGGTCGCCGCCAAAGCGAGGAAGGTCTATTATATCGTCGATGGTGAGATTGCGAGCTTCAAGGTTTTTGAGGATGGCGCAGACCGGGAGAAGGAACTCGATGCGTGGCTGAAGAGCCTTGGCGGAAGTCAGTCGTCCCTTCCATCGTAACATCTGGTTGATCCCTATCGTTTTCTGAATAATGCATATCGCCGGATATAGGAAATAGGAATGTTCCTGTGGTACAATAACCTCATGAATGCTATAGGTCATCGCTGCGTAGCAACCGAAGCCGGTCCGGGACAGGAAGATCAGGAAGTGCCCGCAGGAAGCAGGGAAGAGGGAGCGATGGCAAAAAAATTTACGCGCATGGAGGGAAGAATGAAGAAATATGTTGTACCCGTGGTGTTGACGGTCCTTGTGGTGATGCAGGCAGTCTCCTTATCCACAATCAGCGGTCTAAGGGACCAATTGGAGGAGACGAACAGGCAGCTGTCCCAGGTCTCTTCAGAGCAGTCACGGATCATGGGCAATATCTACAGCAATGTCGATAACCTGCTGAAACGGCAGGCCAGCATCATCGACACCTATGACTATTCCCTGGGTGAAGCCGACAGGGAAAACCTCGCTGTCCCCATAACCGTCAGGGTGACGCCCAAGGAGACAAGGACGGAAACCGCAGCCACGCTGTACCTTTCGGGAAAAAGCATCGTCATGGAGCGGAGTGGAACCACATTCGAGGGGACACTGCCGGTCGATATCTTCGACACCATTGAGGCCAAGGTGGTTTTTGCGGACGAAGGGGTGGAGCGGTCGGAAAAGCTCGACATCTGGGAGAATCTGAGGGAAAGGGCCCTGCCTTCCCTGTATGCCCAGTTCGAAGGGGAATCCGGATATCATCAGACCACTGGAAGTACGACGGGAACATACACACGCAAAGGCAACCTTAATCTGGACATCAAACAGGCAGTCCGGTCGGAATTCAGGGAAATCCGCCTGATCCTGGAACTCGATGGGGAAGTAGTCTCAGACAAGCCGGTCGAGAACATGCTGAGAAACAGGGTCATGGTCGATGAGAAGGTCAGCCTTTCTCCGGGTCAGACTTCAGCCATGCGTATCATCGCAGAAGACAGTCTTGGACTGATCCATAAGCTGACCATCGACGAAGTGGAAATCGATGAGAATGGTCAGCCCGTTTTCGGGGAATTCTGGGGAATGGGCGGTGAGGCCGTCATCACGGACAAGGACGGGAAGGTCCTCTATGAACCGGAGCACATGAGATTCAACTAGAAGTCAGCAGCCATAGCCCTGTCACGGGAGAACCTCAACTTTTGGTACAGCCAGGTGTCTCCCCATCCTTGGGAGGGCCTGGCTGTATCAGTTTTCCGGTCAGAGCGGCCGTGTAAAGGGAAAGGGCCATGTGATCAGTAAGCGTCAAATAATAGGCACATCGTAAATCGGATCCTGATATGAGAAAATCTTCCTATCGAAATCATGATAGGAGGATTTTTTCAATGGAACTGGAAAGTATCAGTTTTTCAACCACAGGCGACTCGCTGCAGGAACTCCTCAGCCGTGTCCGGGAGGACAAGGCTGTGCTGCTTGCGCACCACTACGTCGACATGCGAAAGAGCATCAACGGCCTTGCCGGGATCCTGCAGGGAGAGTACGGGATCGACCCCTTCAGCGGCGACTCCTTCCTCTTCTGCAACCGGCAGAAGGACAAGGTGAAGATCATCCAGTGGGACAGCGAGGGCTTCATCCTGACCTACAAAAGGATGGAACGGGGAAAGTTCCACTGGCCGAACCTCAACGAGTCGGGTACCCTGACAACGATCAAACGGAGCGACCTGAAGCGGCTGATGAAAGGCCTGGTCATGGAGCAGTTCGTGCCAAGGCGGAACTATGTCGTCGTCTAAAATTTTTCGACAAACCCTGGTCTACGGGGTTGGGTCCGTTGAGCGGAAAAACCAGCCGTGATATAATCGGAAACATGAGTAAAGAGAAAGAGACGAACCCGACCCCAAAGGAAAAGAAGATCGATGTCTCCGCCATGAGCCGGGAAGAACTCGAGCAGGAAGTCCTCAGGCTCACCACGAGCCTCGAGGAATCCACCATGAAGCTCTCGTGGTACGAGGAGCAGCTGAGACGTGGCCGTCAGCAGAAGTTCGGCGCATCCAGCGAAAAGACGCCGGACGCCGCCCAGGTCTCGTTCTTCAACGAGGCGGAAGCCGAGGCTGCCCTCGCCGGAGAAGAGCCTGCCCTGGAGGAAATCCGGGACACCGAGATCCGCAGGAAGAAGAGCGTCGGCTGGAAGGCAGAGATGACGGTAGGTCTTCCGACCGTCGTCATCCACTACACCCTTTCCGAGGATGAACAGGTATGCCCGCAGTGCGAGGGGGATCTCCATGAGATGAAGACCGTGGTGCGCAGGGAACTCACCGTCATCCCGGCAAGGATCGACGTCATCGAGCGCATCCAGCACGTCTACACGTGCCGTTCCTGCGAGAAGGAGGACACGAAGACGCCGGTCGTCTACGCACCGATGCCTGCTCCTGTCCTTGCGAACAGTGTCGCGTCAGCGTCGCTAATCGCGCAGGTCATGACGAAGAAATATGTGGAAGCCGTTCCGCTGTACCGCCAGGAACAGCAGCTTCAGCGCTACGGGTACGACCTCAGCCGTCAGACCATGTCCAACTGGGTGGTGCGGTCTTCGGACCTCTGGCTCCGTCCCCTGTACCTGAAGATGAAAGAGGAACTCGTCCGCAAGGACGTCCTCCATGCAGACGAGACGACCCTCGAGGTCATCCATGAGCCAGGGAAGGAAGCTTCTTCTGCAAGCTACATGTGGGTCTACAGGACTGGAGAAACGGACAAAAGCATCGTCCTCTATGACTATCCCGCCGGACGAAGCGGAACCTATCCCGAAATCTTCCTTGAAGGATTCCGGGGCTACCTCCATACCGACGGCTATGCCGGATACCACAGGCTGCTCAGGACCGATGATAAGGGAGAGGATGTAGTGACGCTGCTCGGATGCTGGGCGCACATGCGCAGAAAGTTCAGCGACGCTCTGCAGGGCATCGATCCGAAGAGCACCGTGAGCCACTCCCTGGCAAAGGATGGCTTCGCCTTCTGCAACAGGCT
>DATISI010000218.1:0-4477 GCA_035581745.1 Clostridiaceae bacterium | reverse complement strand
ACGGCGAAAGCGGGACCGGAAAGGAGATGTTCGCCCAGAGCATCCACAACGTCAGTGGAAGGCGGGAAGGTCCATTCACCGCCATCAACTGCGCGACCCTTCCGGGGAACCTCCTGGAGAGTACGCTCTTCGGCTACGATGAGGGAGCCTTCACCGGAGCGAAGAAGGGTGGAAAGAAAGGGGTGTTTGAACTCGCGCATAATGGGACGCTGCTTCTCGACGAGATCGGGGAGATGGATATCGACATCCAGGCGAAGCTCCTGCGTGTCCTCCAGGAGAAGGAGGTCATGCGGCTGGGCGGGGAGAACATCATTCCTGTGGATGTCCGGATCATCGCGGCGTCCAACAAACGGCTGGTCGAGCTCGTGAATAAGGGGCTCTTCCGGGAAGACCTGTTCTACCGGATCAACGTCCTCAACATCGACATCCCGAGCCTGCGCTCGAGGAGAGGGGATATCGAGCAGCTTGCGGAATACTTCATGGACCTCTATTGCCGCAAGTATTCGAAGGAGACCGTGTCCCTCGAGAAATCCACGCTGAAGATCCTGTCCGAATACAGCTGGCCCGGAAATGTCCGGCAGTTCGAGAATGTCATCCAGAAGATTGTCCTCATCGGCGATGGAGAGGCCTACCAGGCGGAATACCTGAGGGGCATCCTGGCGGAACTGCACGGCAACAGGCCCAATGAGCGGAAGGAGAAGGACGTGTATAGCGGAACCCTCGTGGAGATCAACCGCAGGATCATCCTGAAGATACTTGATGAAGAGAACTACAACAAGACCCGTACTGCGGAGCGTCTGCAGATCACCCGGGTGACCCTGAACAAAAAACTGGAAACCGTATAGAATCTATACGTATACGGATAGAAAATATACACGCTTTTTATTGAAGGATGCGAAAACTCAATAGAAAGCGTGTTATTTTTTTGGCATACATCTTGCTTTAGATGTTGTAAACGATCACAGCTCAGTTGAAGACCAGTCGGGGTTCTCGCAAGAGAAGAGTAATCATGTGGAGGTGAAAGGTTGCTTAGGTCTTCATGACCACTTCCTGCTGCTGTTGTTTTTGTGTGTTATTCCAATCAGGTCAATTAAAAGGAGGGAATTATCAATGAGAATCAAACAGACCATAGAAAAGGTGCCAGGCGGAATGATGCTTGTCCCTATGGCTATGAGTGCAATCATCACTACTTTCTGGCCACAGGTATGGCAGATGGGCGGATTCGTCACAGCAATCGCGAACAACCACAATGCCTTCATCGGTGGATTCCTGATCTGTATGGGTGCCGGAATGAACTTCCAATCCGCGCCAAAAGCCCTGAAGATCGGCGGCGTCACGACTTTCGTCAAGTTCGCCGTCGGTGTGGGTATCGGACTCTTCATTGACCGTTTCATGGGGACGAACGGACTCGTCGGACTGTCCTCTCTTGCCGTCATCTCGGCGGTGACGAACACGAACGGCGGACTGTATGCGGCGCTTACCGCAGAGTTCGGGACCAAAGAGGAAGTCGGAGCGATTTCCGTGCTATCCATCAATGACGGACCTTTCCTTACCATGATCGCGCTGGGTACCGCAGGTATCGCGAACATTCCATTCATGGCCCTCGTCGGTGTCATCATCCCGATCATCTTCGGTATGATCCTAGGTAACCTTGACGAAGAGATGAAGGAATTCCTCACCAAGGGCGGAACCATCATGATTCCAATGATGGCGCTCGCGCTCGGAACCAAGCTCGACCTCAAGATGATCCTCACTGCAGGACCAGCAGGAATCCTGCTTGGTATCATCACCGTAGGTCTCGGTGGAGCACTCAATATCTGGGCGGACAGACTGACAGGCGGAACCGGTGTGGCAGGAGCGGCATGCTCTAGCACAGCGGGCAACGCGGTCGGAACACCTGCTGCGATTGCAGCGGTTGACCCATCCCTTACCCAGGCAGCGCTTATCGCGACGCCATTCGTAGCAGCATCTACGATCACCACAGCAATCCTGACCCCGATGCTGACCACCTATATCTACAAGCAGAATCAGAAGAAGCAGGCTTTGAAAGATGCTGCAGCAGCTACTGTTGTAGTTACCCCAAAACCTGAAGTCTGAACCGAATGACGATATGACTCAAAACACGAAGGAGGACATTTGATGAAAATAGTAGTATTAGACGGATATACCCTGAATCCCGGTGACCTGACATGGGAAGGGATCGAGAAACTTGGTGACGTGACCGTATATGACAGGACGTCAGCGAATCCAAAGGACGTCGACCTCATCGTCAATGCCATAGGAGACGCGGAAGCGGCCTATACCAACAAGACACCGATCACAGCGGAGATGATGGACAGGCTTCCTAACCTCAAGTTCATCGGCGTCATGGCGACAGGCTACAATGTCGTGGATACCGCGGCAGCAAAAGAGAGAGGCATCGTCGTCACGAACGTCCCGATTTACGGAACAGCGGCCGTCGCACAGACAGCAATGGCACTTCTCCTTGAAATCTGCCACCATGTAGGCGACCACAACACTTCAGTCAAGGCTGGAGAATGGACCGCCTGCCCGGATTACAGCTACTGGAATACGCCGCTCATCGAGCTTGCGGGCAAGACCATGGGCATCATCGGACTAGGAAGGATTGGAAGGAACACGGCAAGGATCGCCCAGGCGTGCGATATGAAGATCGTGGCACACGACGGATACCAGGATGCATCGCTTGTCACAGACACCCTGAAATATGTCGACCTGGATGACCTGTATGCGCAGTCGGACGTTGTCGTCCTGCACTGCCCACAGACTCCGACCAACACCGGCATGATCAACAAGGACAGCATCTCGAAGATGAAGGATGGCGTCATCATCATCAACAACTCCAGAGGTCCGCTCATCGTCGACCAGGACCTTGCGGATGCACTGAATGCGGGCAAGGTATACGCTGCAGGCGTGGACGTCGTCTCTGTAGAGCCGATCCCTGCGGAAAATCCGCTTCTCTCCGCGAAGAACTGCATCATCACCCCGCACCTTTCCTGGGCGCCTCTGGCCTCAAGGGCAAGGCTCATGGGAACCGCAGTGGAGAATCTTGAAGCCTTCATGGCAGGAAATCCGATCAACGTCGTGAACAAATAACGGGCAGGAATGCCGGACAATAAGGAGTGTCAGCATGAAGATTGGTTTTGTAGGGCTTGGCATCATGGGCAAGCCCATGGCGAAGAACCTGGTGAAGGCCGGCTATGACCTTCTGGTCTGTGATCTGAACCAGGCGGCAGTGAACGAACTCGTGGAACTTGGCGCGACAAGCGCGGACAGCCCGATGGAAGTCGGAGCGCAGTGCAGCGTGGTCGTTACCATGCTTCCCAATTCTCCTCATGTCAAATCTGTGGTCCTTGGTGAGAATGGTCTCATCAGGAGCATGGCATCTGGTAGCATCGTGATCGACAACAGCTCGATTTCCCCCATCGCAGCAAGAGAAGTCGCCGAAGAACTCAGGAAGAAGGGCATCCGCATGCTGGATGCCCCGGTGAGCGGCGGCGAACCTGGTGCGATCAGCGGACAGCTCGCCATCATGGTGGGTGGAGATGAAGCTGATTTCAATGAGTACAAAGACCTCATCGCGGTCAATGCGAAGAGTGTCGTCCTGGTCGGCGGAATCGGAAGCGGAAACGTGGCGAAGCTCGTCAACCAGTCCATCGTCGCCATCAACATCGCAGCTGTGGCAGAAGCCATGCTGCTCGGAAAGATGGCGGATACGGATCCGGAGAAGATCTTCGAGGCGATCAGAGGGGGACTCGCAGGAAGCAATGCGCTGAACGCGAAGATGCCGATGATGCTGGACCACAACTTCAAACCTGGATTCAGGCTCTCCCTCCACAAGAAGGACCTGACCAATGTGCTGGAGACAGCGACAGCGACAGGCGTACATATGCCGCTCACGGAGATGGTCGCAAGATTCGTCGATGAGCTGGTGGAGAACGGGGACGCGGAATCAGACCACAGCGGCCTTTTGAAATACTACGAGAAAATGAATGGTACAAATTTATCCTAAGGGATTTGGAGGTTAATTTATGTTAATTAGAAACAAGGATCTGCGCATTACGGAAGTCGACAAGAACAAGGGTGGAATAGGAATCTCCAAGACATTCCACGTCACAGACATCGAAGGCCTTTGCAAGAAGGGAAGACTATACGGACAGATGGAGCTTGAACCTGGATGCTCCGTAGGAAGCCATGTCCATGAAGGCGACTTCGAGATCTACTACTTCCTAGAAGGCGAAGCTGAAATCACAGACGACGGTGTCGTCTCCACAGTCGGAAAAGGGGACGTCCTGATCACCCATGAGAACCAGGATCACTCCATCCGCAATATCGGCGAGACACCATTTAAATGGATGGCCCTCATCCTCTACGCATAGACACAGGATAAGCTGACCTTGATTCTGGACTGGAGACCTTATGGCGAATCCCTGAGACGAAACCTCAGGGCGTAGCCTGA
>DATISI010000217.1:0-3768 GCA_035581745.1 Clostridiaceae bacterium | reverse complement strand
AATCCATTCGGATGACTGTCTAAAGGTTTGGATCCTGATTTCTCAGACTTCGCTGAACGGCTTATATCAGGTCCTTCATTGATCAGGTTTAAAAAAAGATTCATGATAGCAAAAATCAAATTGCTGCGTGTCTGTCCCTTCACCACCTTGAAGTCATGAAAAGTCAGGCTGAGGTCAATACGCGCAATGTCAGTTGATGCCTCTTGTCCCCAACTGGGTGGTCTTTGGCGACAGGATCCAGATGAATTGTCAGGTTGACCTGATAAGCATCATGGATCTCTTTCTCGATATTTTCAATCAAGTCATGGCTCCCGAGAATATCAGCTTTCGCATCCCCTTCCACATGAACCGATGCTATGGTCCGGTTAGGACCATAATCCTGAACAATGAAGTCGTGTATATCGAGGACATCAGCATTTTCCCATTCCCATAAACGGCAGGGAAGAAACATAAAAACCTGAAGAGCTATCAATCGCAGTACTTTGACAATTGAATCTAGCGAAAATGTTTTGACAAAAGAAAACAGGCTGCCTCAATCTGGTGAATTAAAATCACAACCTCATATCAACTCAGGAAAGGACTGCCCACACCAAGAGTGTAGCACAGAACTGGTCCGATTTTAAACACCCAAACCAGCTTATAGCCTCCCAATTTGACAAGCCTTAATTGATATTTTAAATTCCACCCCTTTGAAGCCTCCAGTGGAAATTACGATGCCAAAGGAAGAAGTGGCTGTTACGATGCCTGAAGGGTCCGTTCTTAGGTCCAAAGCAACTCTGGACAATGCAGATGAGATATCTATGCCGCAAGAAAATGGCAAGAATCAAAACGCCTCTGCACAAGAATAAAAACCCCGGTTTCCTCAACTGAGAAAACTGGGGCTTTCTGGCGGAAGGTTAGGGATTCGAACCCTAGGTCGGCTCATCACCGACACGAAATTTCGAGTTTCGCACCTTCGACCTCTCGGACAACCCTCCGTATATGGGCATGAGTCAAATGGCAAATGGCCATTCGTCTCTTCCACAAAAATTAGTATACTATAAATCCATGGTCAATTACAATTAATCTCTCAAAACTTTTGTGTTATCATGGAGAAAAGAAAGCGACAGCGTGTAAGGAGGCAAGTTATGGTGAAAAGAACAGACAAGGACACCTTCATCCTGAATGACGGCACCCCCATGCCAAGGCTCGGTCAGGGCACATGGTACATGGGAGAGGATAAGAAGGAAAGGGACAGGGAGATCGAAGCGATAAGGACAGGGATCGAAAACGGGATGACCCTCATCGATACCGCAGAGATGTATGGAGAAGGACGGTCGGAGGAACTCGTCGGAGAAGCGATCCGCGGGCTTGACCGCGAAAGCCTCTTCATCGTATCCAAGGTCTATCCTTACAATGCGGGAAGACCGGAGATCTTCCGTTCCTGTGAAGCCAGCCTGAAACGGCTAGGCACAGACTATCTGGACCTGTATCTCCTCCACTGGAGAGGTAGTGTCCCGCTTGAGGAGACGGTGGAATGCATGAATGAGCTGGTCGCGGAGGGAAAGATCCGGAACTGGGGCGTCTCGAACTTCGATGCGGACGACATGGAGGAACTGCTCTCCATCCCTGGCGGTGAGAACTGCAGGGTGAACCAGGTCCTCTACCACCTCGGCTCCCGAGGGATCGAGTACGACCTCCTGCCGATGATGGCGGATGAAGGTATCGCGGTCATGGCGTATTCCCCCATGGCACATAGTGAGCGTTCCCGAAATAGGCTCACCTCCCACCCCGTGGTCAGGGAGGTCGCTGAAAGCTACGGCGTAACCCCGGAGCAGCTCCTGCTTGCGTTCGTGCTTTCCAAAAAGCATGTCATCGCGATCCCAAAATCGGGCACCCCGGAACACGTGAAGGAGAATGCCGAGGCAGTTTCCATCGAGCTCTACTCTGAAGACCTCGAACGCCTGATGGAAGCCTTTCCCGCACCGAACCACAGGACCCCATTGGATATGCTTTAGGAAGTCACTCGAGCATTCAGAGAATCCCTGGATGTGACGATAACATCGAATCAAACATAAACGGACCGGATCTGACCCCAAAAGGGTATCGGATCCGGTCCGTTTTGTCCTCTATCCTGGATATCCATTTATACAGGCATTCCAGTTCAAGCGAATTCAAGACATCGCTCTTATTCCTTCACAAAGCCGTACGGTCAAGAATGCGTCGTAAATCCTTCCATCCGACCTTACTGCATCCTACAGCCTCAGTGTGGACATCTCATGGGCCCTGAAGATTTCGCCAATCTCCTTCGCTTCTGCGTCGGTCAGCTCCACCTCCAGCGAGTTCATATTGCAGATGACCTGTTTACCATGCTTCGCTCCTGGAATGACTGCGCTTACGCCTTCCTGCCGCAGGTACCAAGCCAGGACGAGGTTGGTCATTTCGATCCCCTTCGCTTTCGCGAGATGCCGGATCCTCTCCACCCTGTCGAGGTTGCTCAGGAATTCCTTGCCTTTGTACAGTGGATGCTTCGACCGGGCATCCATGAAGGTCGAGTCACGGTTGAACTTGCCCGTGAGGAGTCCAAGCGCGAGTGGATAGTACGGGATGAAGGCGATGTCATGGCTCAGGGCATACGGGATGAAATCTGTCTCTGCCTGACGCCTGAAGAGGTTGTACTCATTCTGGATGACATCGACATTGCCATCCCGGTTCGCCTCCTCCAGCTGTTCCATGGTGAAATTGGATACACCGATGGCTCGGATGACGCCTTTGTCCTTGAGCGCCCTGAGGGCACCTGTCACCTCGTATTTCGGGGTTTCCTTATCCGGGTAGTGGACGTAGAAGACATCGATATAGTCGGTCTGGAGCCTCTCCAGGCTGTCATACACCGACTGTACGATGAAGTCGACGGAATTGTCCATGACCAGTTGGTCCTCCAGCATCCTGTGCGCGCCTTTGGTCGCGATGACCACCTCATTCCGCTTCCCATAAGTCTTCACGATTTCTCCGATCAGCTCTTCGGACCTCCCGAGACCGTAGTAGTACGCGGTATCGAGGAAATCCACCCCATTTTCCAGCGCGGTGCGAAGGATCTCCCTTCCCGCATCATCTGTCATATAGTTATAGATGTTGTGTCCACCGACAGCATTGGTTCCAAGTCCCACAGGGGTCACCCATACACCGGATTTCCCAAGTTCTCTCTTCTCCATCTTACACCTCCCATGACGATCAGTTCATGCACATCTAAAAGTTGATTCGCAGCGCATCAAGGTTTGGAACCTGATAGCTGCATGGCTCAGTAAGGTTTGTAATCCTGGAAGGGGTCCTCCGGGACATCGATCACCGGTCCACGGACATCTCCATAGCGTTCCGGATATCGTTCGATCATCTTTTTCGCATAGGAACAGGAGGCATTCAGCCGGTAGCCTTCTGCCCTCGCGTATTCCGCTACCGCATCGAGGAGCTCCTGGGCAAGCCCCATCCCCTTGGCTTTCCTTTTCAGTTTGGTATGGTTGACGGTCAGCACGTTCCCGTTCAGATAATACGTCATGTAGCCCAGATCTTCTCCAGTATCTGTCAATAGGTTCAGTTTCTCCTCCTCCACGTCGTGAAGGATCTTTCTCTCGTCCAAAGTGTTACCTCCCATATGTCCTTTACTATATCTTAGCACAACAGTCTGGAACCGGGGATGAAAAAAGACAGCCTGGTCCACGAATTCTCCAAAAATTCATGAACGGGCTGCCCTGTCTTATTCTATGACGTCCTCTCCACCCGGCATGAAGCCTG
>DATISI010000216.1:0-5477 GCA_035581745.1 Clostridiaceae bacterium | reverse complement strand
CTTGTTCGCAGTCGCCTCATCCGTCGCCTTCTTGAACTCGATGACCGCGCGGACACCGGTACGGTCAGATTCGTCCCTGATGTCCATGATGGACTCCAGGGCTTTCTGGTGCTTCTTGTCCCCGGTCATGTCCGAAATCTGCTGGAGCAGCCTCGCCTTGTTCTTCCTGTAAGGGAATTCGGTGATGACGATGGCGAACCTTCCCGATGGAAGCTTCTCGATCTCGCAGCGGGAACGCAGCGTTACCTTTCCTTCTCCTGTGGCATACGCCTGTCTCAGATTCTCCTCTCCGATGAGGATTCCTCCCGTCGGAAGGTCCGGTCCCTTGATGAACCGCATGAGTCCGTCGAGACCGATTTCCCTGTCGTCGATATAGGCGCAGGTCGCGTCGATGACCTCCCTCATGTTGTGGGGAGGGATGTTGGTCGCAAGACCGACGGCTATTCCGAAGGCTCCATTCACGAGGAGGTTCGGGTATCTTGCAGGCAGGACATCGGGCTCGATCTCACTGTCCGAATAGTTCGGGGAGAAGCTCACGGTATCCTTCTCGAGATCCCGCAGAAGCTCCATGGCGATTTTTGAAAGCCTGGCTTCCGTATAACGCATCGCAGCGGCATTGTCCCCGTCCATGCTTCCCCAGTTGCCGTGTCCGTCGATTAAGGGGGCACGTGTGGTGAAGCTCTGGGCAAGGATGACCATGGAATCGTAGACCGAGGCATCTCCATGGGGATGGAACTTACCAAGGATGTCTCCGACGATCCTCGCGGATTTGAAGTATGGCTTGTCCGGGAATGCCTTCAGGAGGTATGCCCCATAGAGGATCCTCCTGTGGACGGGCTTCAGCCCGTCGCGGACATCCGGCAGCGCCCTGTCTTTTGCCACTTCCACCGCATAGGGGAGGTAATTGTCTGGCATCGCCTCTTCAAGAGGTACGTTTATGATGTTTCCGTCAACGGGTATGATATTCTTCTTGGCCAAAAAACTCCCTCCTAAAACTCAGCGTATTTATATAGATAATTCTTCCTGGGCTCGACCACGTCTCCCATGAGCAGGGAGACCATCTTCTCCGCTTTCGCGGCATCGTCTATGGTGACCCTGAGGAGCGTCCTGGTCTCCGGATTCAGCGTGGTCTCCCACAGCTGCTCCGCGTTCATCTCTCCAAGTCCCTTGTACCTTTGCAGCAGGAATCCCTTGCCGATTGTCTTCTTCGCTTCCTCGAGCTCTTCCTCGGAGTAGGCGTACTTGTAGGTCTCCCCGTTCTTCCCGTGCTTGTAGACCTTGTAGAGCGGCGGCTGCGCCAGGTAGAGGCAGCCGTTCGCGATCAGACCTTTCATGTACCTGTAGATATAGGTCATCCACAGGGTACGGATATGGTATCCATCGACATCGGCATCGCTCATGATGATGATCTTGTTGTATTTGCAGTCGGAAAGCTTGAAGTTATCGAGTGTCCCAGTTCCGATAGCCGTATTGAAGATCCTCAGTTCCTCGGACCCTAGGACATTCTCCAGCTTCTGCTTCTCGGTGTTCATGATCTTCCCCTTGGAAGGCATGATGGTCTGGAATCTCCGGTCACGGGCCTGCTTAGCAGACCCTCCAGCGGAATCTCCCTCCACGACGATGAACTCCAGGCTTTCCTTTTCCTTCATCGTGCAGACGGCGATCTTCCCCGCCAGGGGAGCCGTTCCTTTTCCAATCTTCTTCCGCTCCGCTTCGTTGATCTTCTTGATCTTCTCGCGTCTCAGCGCTGCATCCAGTGCGTTGCTGATGAGGGAAGAGGCGATATCCTTGTGGTCCTCGATCCATTCGAAGAACTTCGTGTAGGTGAGGTCGTTCATCAGGGTGTAGGCCTCGTTATTCCCGAGCTTGTTCTTGGTCTGTCCCTCGAACATCGGGTTGTTCAGCCTGACCTTGACGATGGCCGTCATCCCCTCACGGAGGTCATCTCCCTCGAAGTCCTTGTCCTTGCTGAGGTTGAGCCTTTTCGCCCATTCCTTGAAGGCCCTGGTCATTCCCGTCTTGAAGCCCGACTCATGGGTTCCCGCTTCCGTTGTAGGGATGTTGTTGACATAGCTCGCGATGGTCTCGAGGCTCGAGTCCGTGAACTGTATGCAGACCTCACCCTCGAGGGTCATCTGCCCTATGCTACGCTCTCCCTCGAAATGGATGGGTTCCTGATGAAGGACGGTCTTCGACTCGTTCAGGTACTCGATGAAGTCCAGGAGTCCCCTTTCGCTATGGTAGGTCTTTTCTATGGGTTCCTCGCCACGCTCGTCTCTTAGGACCAGGGTGATCCCCTTGTTCTGGAACGAGAGCTCCAGCCTCCTTCCGTCGATGACATCGAATTTGTAGTCGATGTTGCTGAAGACTTCCTTGTCCAGCATGAAGGTGACCTTCGTGCCTTCCTTTTCCGTCTTGCCCACGACATTCAGCTTGGTGACGGGTGTACCCGGCATCTTCCTTTTGTACTTCTCGTCATAGGCATGCTCGAAACGCTGCCTGTAGATCTTTTCTTCCTTATGGACCTCGACTTCCAGCCATTCGCTCAGGGCGTTGACGACAGACGCGCCGACACCGTGGAGTCCGCCCGAAGTCTTGTAGTTCACATTGTTGAACTTTCCTCCGGTATGGAGCTCGGTGTAGACCATCTCCACACCGGAGATCTTCTTCACCGGATGGATCCCCACCGGGATGCCTCGTCCGTTGTCCATGACCGTGACACTCCTGTCGCGGTTCAGGATGACGGTGGCGGTGTCCCCGAAGCCATTGGAAATCTCATCTATGGCATTGTCGAGGATTTCCCACACGCAGTGGTGTATCCCCTTGGACCCTGTACTTCCGATGTACATTCCCGGCCTTACCCTGACGGGCTCCAGCTTCTCAAGGGAAGTGAGGTCCGTGACACTATATGAATTCTTTATCTCTTCCATGAATCCTAATCCCTCCGAATCAATCCTGCAGGGATACCCTCCCCACAAAAATAAAGAACTGATGTTCTTTATCAACATATCTATTATACGCTATTTCAAGTCAATTTCAAAATCTCTTTGGAGATTTTTTACAGTCTTTTCCATTGTAACAGGTTCTTCACCATTTCCCGCCATCCGCGTGCTAGACTGAGGACAAATCCCAATACATTGGAAAGGCAGGTGGACTCCATGAAAGTCCTACTCTATACCGTTACCGCGGTGCTAGTCGCCCTCGTCACCTTCTTCGGGATCGGTCCCGCCATCCTTGCGGACGGCTCCACGACGGAAAGGCTGATGGTCATCGCCGCAGTCATCGTCCTGTACATCATCATCTTCTTCGCCTTCCGTGTCCTCAGGAAAAGGCTCCCTTAACCTGAAGAGAGAGAGAATACGGAGACGGAGACCGTGATCTCATCTCCAAGCGCCACTTCCTGGGCTGGTTCCTTCCCCCAGAGCATAGGCGTCATCTTCAGCAGGTTGTCCTTCTGGTTCCCGATGGGGAACCTGTAGGATACCCTGCTGCGCTTAAGTACCTTCATGTTCTCCTCCATGTGCCGGACGATCTCCTCATTGGAATAGTCCTTCAGGGAGAAGGCTTCCCTCAGCTCGATAAGATAGTCCCGTTCCGGGACCACTTTCAGGAGGATCCCGTCGTCCGTGAGGACGCGTCTGAACTCCTTATAGTTCGAGGGAGAGAACACGTTCAGGACAAAATCGAAGCTGCCGTCTTTGAATGGCAGGCCAGACAGGTCAGCCACCATGAAGAGGATGTCCGAATCGGATCGACCTGCGATGGCGATCCCATCCTTCGAGATGTCGATCCCGATGAGCGAAGATTCGATGCCCTCGCGCTTCAGCGCATCCGCAAGATACTCCAGCTGGCTTCCGTCACCGCAGCCCGCATCGAGGATCCTGACGTTCCGCTTTCCGGATGCCCGGATCTCGCCAAGCAGCGAATCGAGGATTCCATCAAACAGCCCGGCGCGTGAGATCGACTGCCGGGCTTCCAGCATCTCCATCCCATAATTCTCTTCTCCGTAACCGAGGACGAAATTCACTGTCCCTTTTTTCGAGAAGTCATAGGTGTGGTGGTTGCTGCACTTCAGGCTTTTCCCGTCCACCTTCAGCGCTTCCCGGCACTTCGGACATGAAAAAAGGTCCAGTGACCTGATCTGCTCGATTCTCTTTTCCAGTTTCTTCATTTTTCACCCTCCAGTTCACACATTATTGATTATAACAGAATCGGACGTTTCTAGAAATATATCTTTTATGGTGCCCTAGTCGGAAGAGGTTTCAAAAACATATTCTTCCATATATTTTAGGTCGTCATCCCATATCCCAGATTTTGATTGTAAACTGTTTCAGTTCTCAGTATAATCAGGGTATATGAAGGAACGGATCTTCCGTCAGGAGCCCGTTCCAGGCTTCATCGAAGCCAGTGGACCGGAGTGGTGTTCTGCCTCGAAAGGGCATAGGAACCCTCCTGTTCCCCCAGTCTACGTGAGGAGTGGTAAAATGGATGGAATAATCAAGGTAGGCCTGGTGGGCCTGGGCTCCATCAACAGGAAAGCCTATATGCCGGTCCTGGTCAGGGAGAAAGGTTGGACCCTGACAGGATGCTATGCGAGGACCAAGGAGAAACGTGATGCGTTCAGCGAGGAGTACAGGGTTCCTGCTTTCGAGTCTATGGAAGCCCTTGCGGAAGCCGTGGATGCGGTCATCATCAACACCAGCACGGACAGTCACTTCGAGGTCGCGAACTTCTTCCTCGAGAAAGGCGTCCATGTCCTCATCGACAAACCGCTGGCGAATACCGTGGAGGAATGCGAGAAGCTCATCTTCAGCTCCGTACACTACGGTGCCTCCCTCATGGTGGCCTTCAACCGGAGATTCTCCCCTATGTACAACTTGCTCAAGGACAACATCACCAGCACCTCCCTCATCAGAATCGTCAAGAAAAGAAGCAAGGGCGTCGGTCCAGACAGCTTCGAGTTCTCCATCAAGGATGACTATATCCATATCGTCGACACCGCAAGGTGGTTCTTCGATGGAAAGCTGATCCTGGTCGACGGAGACCTTGCGGTGAACAGCAAGAACCAGCTCATCTACGCGGAACACTTCTTTAGAAGTCCTGAAGGCTGCAGGATCCAGACGCTCCAGCACCGGGATTCGGGATCGGATTCCGAGGTCATCGAGGTCATCAATGAAGGAAGGACCTACCGCGTCGTCAACATGTCGAGACTGGAGACCGAAGAAGGCGGAAAGCTCACCATCAAGGAACCTTCCCCATGGGATACTGTCGAACACATCAAGGGCTTTGAGGGCGTCATCCACCATTTCTTCGAAAGCCTCCGGATGGAACGTGAACCGGAATCCAGCGGCAAGGAAGCCCTCGCAACGCAGCGCCTCATCGACAGCATCGTGAAGTCCTACTATTAGGTTCAGGGTTTCATGCCCATGGATCAGGGATGCCTCATGATTCAAGAAAAAAGACCAGCTTATGGACAA
>DATISI010000215.1:0-4305 GCA_035581745.1 Clostridiaceae bacterium | reverse complement strand
ACCGGGACACCTTCGACTTCGGTCTCCTCCGCCTTGGGCTCATCCACGATGTTATAGACCAGCCTCCTGTAGAGGTTGATCATCTCATCGGTGCTTCCCTCGACGGCAATTCCGCCCTTCTTGATGAAGATCACGCGGTCGCAGATCCTGTCAACCATGCCCATGTCATGGGAGACGAAGACGATGGTCTTCTTGTTCTTCTTGAACTGCAGGATCTTGTCGATACATTTCTTCTGGAAGGATTCATCGCCCACGGCGAGGACCTCGTCGACAATCAGGATATCCGGGTCGACATTGATGGCGACGGCAAAAGCCAGCCTCATGTACATTCCGGAGGAATAGTTCTTCACCGGGGAGTCCATGAACTCATGCAGCTCGGAGAAATCCACAATATCCTGATACCGTGCCGCGATGGTCGATTTGGGGAGGCCAAGGATGGAGCCGTACAGGAAGACGTTCTCCTTTCCGGAGAGGTCGGGCTGGAACCCTGCACCTACTTCAAGGAGCGCAGAGACTTTTCCCTTCACGATGACCTCGCCTTCATCGGCATAGAGGATTTTGGAGATGATCTTCAGGGTGGTACTTTTTCCGGTACCGTTCTCCCCGATGATCCCTACCGTCTCCCCTTTTTCGATCTGGAAGGAGACATCACTCAGCACAGGATGGTACGTTACCTGCAGCGGATGCCTTTTCAGGATCGTGTTGATGAACTTCTCCTTGATGGAGTAGCTCAGGTTCTGGTAGAGCTTGAACTTCTTGCTCACATTCTTAAATTCTATTACTGACATTTTCACACCTACTCATCCTATATACGCTCCGCAATATCTCTATCCAGTCTGGAGAAGACCTTGTGCCCGATGAAAAGCATCAGGAAAGCCACGCCGACCAGGGCAACAAGGAAACCGACATTCGGGAACACGTTCCTGATCGTGGTATCACGGATCAGTTCCACAACCAGCGTCATGGGGTTCAGAAGAAGGAAGAACCTGTACTGCTCCGGAATCATCTCAAAGGAATAGATGATGGGCGTCAGGTAGATCCAGGCCATGAAGAGGATCTCCACGAAATGGGAGATATCCCGATAGAACACGTTCAGGGCCGCCAGCATGAGGCTGAGCCCGGTCGTGAAAATCACGAGCAGGACCAGGATGAACGGCAGCATCAGGATATTGATCCCCAGATGCACCCCGAACAGCATCATGGCTGCGAACAGCACCACGAGCGTCATGAGGAAATTCACGAAGTTGCTGAAGATCAGCGACAGGGGAATGATCTCCCGGGGGAAATACACCTTCTTGATCAGCCCTGCATTCGAGATGAGGGACATGGTGCTTCCCTGCACGGAGGCATTGAAGAAGTTCCAGGGCAGGAGTCCTGCCAGGAGGACGACCGAATAGTTCTCGATCTGGACCCTCATGATGAACCTGAAGGCAAAGGTATAGACCACAAGCATCAGAAGCGGATTCAGGAACGACCAGAAGAAACCCAAAGCTGAATTCTTGTATTTGAGCTTCAGGTCCTTCACGGTGAGGTTGAACAGCAATTCCTTGTATTCTTTAATTTCGTTTATCTTTTTTAACATTTAACCACCTAATCTTCTACACCGGGCCTTATGGTCCGGGTTTACTCAAATCATACCTTATCGTCTTATACCCATGATATATCTACCAGGGAATGTTTACAAATATTTCCATATTCCCCGTAGCCCAGCGCATCCAGGGATTCCCTGGAAATTCCAGAAGGAGTTCCTCCACGAGTTCCCGGGCCGAAAAGCGTATGGAATCATAATCATATTGACCATATCCCCGGGATACAGGGATATGGTCAATCTCTGGATCATAATTCGATTTTGCTCTCCGAGAGGGTCTTCGCATTCCTGTCTTTTTCGGAGAGGAGGACTTCCTCGATTCCGTCAAGGGGCCATTCGATCCCGATTCCGGGATCGTTCCAAAGGATTCCGCCCTCAAACTGTGGCGCATAGAAATCGGTGCATTTATAGACGAATTCCGCAGTCTCCGTCAGGACGATGAACCCATGGGCAAAGCCTTCAGGGACATAGAACTGCTTCTTGTTCTCGGCGGACAGGCGGACGCCATGCCACTTGCCATACGTCTCTGAGCCTTTCCTGATGTCCACAGCCACGTCGAAAACCTCGCCGGAGATCACTCTGACGAGTTTTCCCTGCTGGTGCTCGGTCTGGAAATGGAGTCCTCTCAGGACGCCCTTCCTTGACTTGCTCTGGTTGTCCTGGACGAATACCATGGGGAGTCCGTTCTCCTTGAATTCCTCATAATTGTAGGTCTCCATGAAGTATCCCCTGTCATCGCCAAACACTGCCGGTTCTATGGTGTACACCCCTTTGATGGGGGCTTCCTCAAACTTGAATTTTCCCATTCTCCACCTACTTTCCGGAATACATCTTGTCGTAGTATTCCTGATAGGACCCGCTGGTGATATGGTCCATCCACTGCTTGTTGTCCAGGTACCACTGTATGGTCAGCTTGATGCCGTCCTCGTACATGGTCTCAGGCGCCCAGCCCAGTTCCTTCCTGATCTTCTCAGGGTCGATGCCGTAACGTTTGTCATGGCCTTTCCTGTCCTCGACATAGGTGATGAGGTCTTCTGTGATTCCCTTGTCCACATTCTCGTTCAGGTACGCGATGATCGTCTTGATGATATGGATGTTGGTCCTCTCGTTATGTCCGCCCACATTGTAGACTTCTCCGAGGACACCGTTCCTTACCACCATGTCGATGGCCTTGCAGTGGTCCTTCACGTACAGCCAGTCCCTGATGTTCAGTCCGTCTCCGTAGACCGGAAGCGGCTTCTTGTTCAGGCAGTTGTTGATGATGAGGGGGATGAGCTTCTCCGGGAACTGGTAAGGACCGTAGTTGTTGGAACATCTTGTGATGTTCACCGGCATCTGGAAGGTGTCGGCATACGCCTTCACCATGAAGTCCGCTCCTGCCTTGGAGGAAGAATACGGGCTGTGCGGGTCGAGTGGAGTCGTCTCGAGGAAGAATCCCGTCTCCCCAAGGGAGCCATAGACTTCATCGGTCGAGACCTGCACGAACTTCACGCCATCTTTCCATGTTCCATTCTTCTCCCAGGCTGCCTTTGCAGCGTTGAGGAGGGTGACTGTCCCGAGCACGTTCGTCATTGCGAAGACTTCGGGCTCCTTGATGCTCCTGTCCACATGGGACTCCGCAGCGAAGTTCACGACATAGTCGAAGTCATAGGTGTCGAAAAGCTTTCCGACGACTTCCTTGTCGCAGATGTCTCCCTGCACGAAGATATGGTTCTTATTGCCTTCCAGGCTTTTCAGATTCTCAAGATTTCCAGCGTAGGTCAGTTTGTCCAGATTGACGATCCTGACATCCTTGTAGCTTTCCAGCATGTAGATGACAAAGTTCGAGCCAATAAAACCTGCCCCGCCTGTGACCAGATATGTTTTCATGATTTATCCTCCAAATATTTCTCTTTAATACCACACTTATTATAGTATATAATACACGCAATGTCACAGGGGCTAAAAGGTTTCATCGATAATTAAGATTTGCGTAA
Organism: Clostridiaceae bacterium; assembly: GCA_035581745.1. GTDB lineage: Bacteria > Bacillota > Clostridia > Clostridiales > Clostridiaceae > Youngiibacter. The sequence continues at coordinate 741 of DATISI010000215.1, read as the reverse complement.
CCAATTCTTAACTTTTCTTTAGACCTTTATGATACGATGAATTCACAGACATCCCGGACAGCGTCATTTGACATTATATTACCAAGCCCTGGAAATAGGAAGTGTCCAAATGTGAATTCGGAGGTCTGCACCATCAAAAACGGCCATGATGCCCATGGGCATCGGTAACAAAAGAGGAGTTGAAAGAGGATTTCCAGGAACTCCTGGCAATCCGGTTATTTATGGATGAATACAAGAATGTTCCGAAGAAGAGTGTGAGGCTAGTCCTTCTCGGATGCCTGACCGCCTTTTTCCTTTTCATAGGATCAGGCGCATACTACGTCTACGGAATCTACACGAGGCTGGAGCTTGAAGCCATGAAGTCCGGCATGGTCACACCCGCGCACAGCGAAGAGGTGAATGTCGAGACAAAGAGCTATCTGCGTGAAGGTCTCCATATCCCGATCATCGGGATTGAACCGCGGAATTCAAGGATCGAATAGACCATCGCCTGCGGGTGCCATGCCAGTCAGGCTGAAATCCCCTTTCTGGCTTATGCCGCCATTGCGGACATCTGACCAGGCACACTAAAGAAGGAAGTGAGCGCCATGAACAAAAGGCTCCGTACCATCCTCCTCGTCACCCTGCTTGTGATCCTCACAGCAGGTGCCTATGGGGTGTATTACGCCTTTAATGTCTATGACAGCATGGATGTGACTCCGATCAGCACGGACAAGGGAACGCTGGGCATCAGACCAGAAA
>DATISI010000214.1:0-3224 GCA_035581745.1 Clostridiaceae bacterium | reverse complement strand
ATGGGCGGATTCGCCGTGCACCTTGTAGAGAAGAAATAGATAAGCGTTCTATAGAAGAGAATCTAGATGGATATTGGTTCCAAGTAAAGTAGTCCTAATGAATAGAAAGTAATGGCATATAAATCTAATGAATAACGAGAGATTATGGAGGAATGTAAAAATGACAAAGGTAGTCACATTTGGAGAAGTCATGCTGAGACTCGCCCCTGAAGGGTATTACAGGTTCGTACAGGCAGAGACCATGGGTGCGACATACGGCGGTGGAGAAGCGAACGTCGCGGTATCCCTTGCGAACTTCGGTTTCGATGCCGCATTCGTCACCAAGCTTCCAAAGCATGAAATCGGACAGGCCGCGGTGAATTCCCTGAGAAGATACGGCGTGGACACCAGGCACATCACAAGAGGTGGAAACCGTGTGGGGATCTACTTCCTTGAAAAAGGCGCGAGCCAGAGACCTTCCAAGGTCATCTACGACAGGGCAGGCTCCGCCATCGCGGAAGCGACGTCCAAGGACTTCAACTGGGATGAGATCTTCGAAGGCGCGGACTGGTTCCACTTCACCGGAATCACCCCTGCACTTGGAGACAACATGGCCGCTGTATGCATGGATGCCGTGAAGGCCGCAAAAGCCAAGGGAATCAAGGTCAGCTGCGACCTGAACTACAGGAACAAGCTGTGGTCCAAGGAGAAGGCGGGACAGGTCATGGGCGAGCTCTGTCAGTATGTCGATGTCTGCATCGCAAATGAAGAGGATGCGAGCGATGTCTTCGGCATCAAGGCCCAGGGCACCGATGTCACCACAGGACACGTCAACCACGAAGGCTACAAGGATGTCGCAAAGCAGCTTGTGGACAGGTTCGGATTCGAGAAGGTCGCCATCACCTTAAGAGGCTCCATCTCCGCGAACGACAACAAGTGGGCTGCGATGCTCTTTGATGGTAAGGACTATGTCTTCAGCAAGAGCTACCTCATGCACATCGTGGACCGCGTAGGCGGCGGAGACAGCTTCGGTGCCGGACTCATCTACTCCCTGCTGAATGGCTTCTCCAGCCAGGAGACCATCGAATTCGCGGTTGCGGCATCATGCCTCAAGCATTCCGTCGAAGGCGACTACAACCAGGTTTCCGTGGATGAAGTGAGGAAGCTTGCCGGCGGAGACGCCTCAGGACGCGTACAGCGTTAATCCCAGCACAGGTTCTCCCCACGAGTCCATATCCAGATTGGAGGAATTGAAATGTCTGAAAAGAATCCCATACAGTCCGCAGACAGGATCTTCAGCGTCCTTGAGCTGCTCTCCCTGAAAGGCCCCCTGGGCGTCATCGACATCAGCACGAAGCTGGACCTGAACAAAAGTACAGTCCACAGGCTGCTCGCATCCCTCATCTCCATGGACTACGTGAGGCAGGACCCTGCCAGTGGAAAATACACCCTGACCTTCAAGCTCCTGAGCCTTGCCGAGGCGTTCCGCTCCAAAGTGGATGTCGTCTCCATCGCCCACCCCTACCTCGAGCAGATCATGGAGAAATCCAGTGAGACCGTGCATCTCGTCCAGCGGGAAGGAAGCGATGTCGTCTATATCGACAAGGTGGAATCCAACGCAAGCTCCGTCAGGATGGTCTCGAGGATCGGACTCCGGCAGCCGCTGTACTGCACAGCCGTCGGAAAAGCCATCCTCGCCACACTTCCCGAAGAGGAAGTCAGGAAGATCTGGGAAGAGAGCCGGGTCAGGAAACTCACGGAACACACCATCGTGGACTTCGAATCGTTCCTCAAGGAACTCGACCTCAGCAGGAAGCGCGGCTACGCGCTGGACAATGAGGAGAACGAGATCGGTGTCCGGTGTATCGCTGTCTGCATCAAGGATTATCGCGGTGCAGCCGTGAATGCCTTCAGCATCTCTGCTCCTGTGACCAGGATGCCCGATGAGCGTATCGAGGAACTGGCATCCTTCGTCCTCCAGATGAAGACGGAGATGTCGAGAGCCCTGGGCTACAGGTCCTAGGGCAGGCATCCACACAGAACAAAAGAGGATTACATAAGGTACAAATGAGGAACTGGAAAAACACTGAAGAAAAAATAGAGGAAAAGAAGGAGAAGAATATATGGAACGTATCCGAGGCAACGTCATCGTCGGGCAGTCCGGTGGGCCGACCGCAGTCATCAATTCCAGCCTTGTCGGGGTCTTCAAGACCGCGAAGGACAGAGGCGCAAAGACCGTATATGGTATGCGGCATGGCATTCAGGGCCTGCTCGAGGAGAAGTATGTGGACCTTTCAGACCACATCCAGACGAACCTCGATATCGACCTGCTGAAAAGGACACCGTCCGCTTTCCTGGGCTCCTGCCGTTACAAGCTTCCCGAAGCCGAGAAGGACCCTGCGGTCTATGAGAAGATCTTCTCCATCCTGAAGAAGCTCGACATCGAATTCTTCTTCTACATCGGTGGGAACGACTCCATGGACACCATCAAGAAGCTTTCCGACTACGCCTTGGAGATAGGAAGCGCTATCCGATTCATCGGGGTGCCGAAGACCATAGACAACGACCTCGATGTCACGGACCACACGCCAGGTTTTGGAAGCGCGGCGAAATACATCGGCGCCATCACGAAGGAAGTCATCCGGGACGGTCTGGTATTCGACCAGAACATGGTGACCATCATCGAGATCATGGGCAGGAACGCAGGCTGGCGAACCGGTGCATCAGCGCTTGCGAAGTGCGAGGACTGCGAAGGTCCTGACCTCATCTACCTCCCGGAGATCCCCTTCAGCGTGGAAGCCTTCATCGATAAGGTCGAGGAGCTCCATAAGGTGAAGCAATCCATCATCGTAGCCATCTCCGAGGGAATCCGGACCCCACAGGGAAAATACATCAGCGAACTCACAGATACCGTCGAATTTGTCGATGCCTTCGGCCACAAAGCCCTGAGCGGATCCGCGAAATTCCTTGCGAACAGGATTGGCGCGAAATTCGGCTGGAAGACAAGGGCCATCGAGCTCAACACCCTCCAGCGCAGCGCATCCCATATTGTGTCAAGGGTCGACATCACAGAGGCCTACCAAGTTGGAGGCGCAGCCGTCAAGGCCGCATTCGAAGGACTCACCGGCCAGATGGTCATCCTGAAAAGGGTATCCGATGACCCCTATCTCTGCATCACCGACACCTATGATGTCCACAAGCTCGCGAACGTCGAGAAGAAGGTCCCACGCGAGTGGATCAACGAT
>DATISI010000213.1:0-2101 GCA_035581745.1 Clostridiaceae bacterium | reverse complement strand
ATCTTCGAGCTCATCGAGAGGACGGGCATCGGAGCCTATCTTGTGATGTTCTTCGTCATCTTCCTCGAGACCGGCGGCGTCATCACCGGTTTCCTTCCCGTCCTTCTCGCGGGCTTCCTGGCCGCCACCATCCTGGGAGACGCCATGAACTTCCATATCGGAAGGTACTTTGGCGGAAAATATGGAAAAGGGACGCGTTTCCAGTTCATCAGCCGGGAGAACTGGGAGTCCGCAAAGGGCTTCTATGCAAGGAAAGGCCGACGCTCTTTCCTGATTTCGAGGTTCATCCCCATCGTCAGGGCCCTCAATCCTTTCGTCGCCGGCTTCACCCAGACAGACTACAGGGAAATCCTTCCCTATAATATCGTCGGCAATACCATATGGGTCTCCCTCTACGTGATTGCCGGATTCAGCTTCGGAAACATGGAGGCGCTGCAGGACCAGTTCCACCTGCTCATGTCCGTGGTCTTCATCATCTCATTCATTCCGGCCACCATATTCCTGATCCATAAGCGGATGAAAAAAGACACTGGAAACAAAGACAAGGATGCATGACCTCGAAAGGTTCATACATCCTTGTTTTTCGTCCCGATCCTGATCAGGCTATCTGCTTTGGTCAGACCGATGCCTCCCTTTCAGGAGAAGCCTGCCCTTGATGTCTTCTCCTGGGATGAAAGGTTCTTCCCAGACCCTGCTGTCCAGGGAATACGCCCTGTTGTCCCCAAGGAAGAAGTATTTCCCTTTGGGGATGAGGAACTCCCCCTGATAGACGTCTGTGTCCCCAGCATAGGGTTCCCCAAGAGGCTTCCCCTGCACGAACACCTTCCCGTCCCGGATGCTGATCCGCTCTCCAGGCAGTCCGACCAACCGCTTGACCATGTCGCGACCATATTCCCTGGAGTGGAAGACAAGCACCTCGCCTCTGCGGTATCTGGATCCGGCAGATGTCTTCATGGTAAGCCTTCTGTCTCCGGATTCAAGCGTGGGAGACATGGAGTGCGCGTCCACAACCGTGAACCAGAGGAATCTCCGGACCAGGAGGAAGAGCGCGAGCACACCGATACCATAGAACAACCCGTCCATCCTTATCCCTCCTTCCTCATCATCCCACCTTAGTGATGGTCATGACCCATATGGCCATGTGCATCATGCTGTCCAGGAGGGTCTTCGGATCCATGGGGACTGTGTCCTTCCGCGTCATGGTGCCCATGGTCATGCTCATGCTCCTCGCCTTCCGCGAACTTGAAGAAGCTGACATAGGCTTCGATATAGGCACGTCCACGTTCCACATCATCCGCATCGAATTCACGGAGCGACAGCGCCTTCTGGAACCGCTTCTCGAGCTCTGGGAATCGCGCTTCTTCCACGAGTCCTCTCAGCGGTTCGATGTTCCCTGTCTCAAGACTCCTGTCCGCAGCGGCAACCGCAGGTTCGATGGGGACGCCATGAGGTTTCAGTCCGATGAATGGGGCGCCTTCTCCCGCACGATGGATCCTCACGAGGTTCTCCAGGAAGAACCTGTCCGCGACTTCCTTCGCATCTGCGCTGAGATTCCGCACCTTCATGCTGAGTTCGAAGATGCTTTTCAGCTCCTCCTCATATTCCGGCATGATCCATTTGTAGGCATGATGGATATTCCCTGTCTCCAGTGCTTTCATTCCATCCTTGGCGGTAGGGCCATCAATCGTATCACAATGTGCAGCTGCCTTCTTCGGGAACAGCCATAACCATGCACCAACCAGCAAAATCCCTGTGAGCATCTGAATCATTAACATCATGTTTCCTCACTTTCCTTTTTATTGGAGTCAGATTTCCCTGTCTCCTGATTTCTTATGTCCATCATGTGCCTTTTTCGACCCAAAAGACATGACTACGGTCATGTTTTAACATATCCTTCATCTCTCAACGTCTTTTCATCCTCAAACAGGGTATCCAGCTCCTTCCTTATATTGGAAAGGAAGTCTTCGTATTCCCCTTCAAGGTAGAGGTCCTCTCGCTTCTGCCTATAGTCGATGGGCTGTCCCGGAAAAGGGTCGTCACAGAATCTGGGATACAGATGGACATGCAGATGTGGAATGGTATTCCCATGGACCTCAGAGTT
>DATISI010000212.1:0-7767 GCA_035581745.1 Clostridiaceae bacterium | reverse complement strand
AATCTACCTGGATGACAAATACTATATCGTGAATGTCGGAAGTGTGGGGCAGGCAAGGAATGGGCTGCCCAAAGCCCAGTATGCCGTGTATGACAGTGAGGAAAGAAAGATCAGCTTCAAAGCGGTTGAGTATGATATCGAGGAGGCGGCCCGTAAAATCAGAGAGGCGGAGCTTCCGGACTTTCTGGCGGACAGGCTTTTTGAGGGAATCTGACCCAGCCTGAAGGTGTCAGTCACCTCGAAATGTGAAATATTATGCAGATTCTCATATTAAATTGCAGGAATAATTGACTTGCATCAATATATCATGATAAAATTTAATTGAATACAATAAGATTTGAGAGGTTTTATGATGATAGATGAACTGAAATTAGAAAATCAATTATGTTTTGCAGTTTATGCTTTTTCCAGGGAAATCACCAAGATTTACAGACCATACCTGGAACCGCTTGGTCTCACCTATACGCAGTACCTCGTCATGATCGTGTTATGGGAAAAGGACGGAATCTCGCTCAAGGAATTGGGAAGCAAACTGAATCTTGATTCTGGAACCCTCACGCCTCTCCTCAAGAAACTGGAGAACGATGGGAATATCGTAAGGGCCAGGGACAAGAAGGATGAAAGGAACCTGATCATCCATCTCACCGATGCAGGAAAGGAACTGATGACAGTCGCGGAGAACATTCCGGACAACATCGCCTGCAACCTTCCGATGGACCTCGATGACATCGTCAGTCTGAGGGACAAGATCAAGACCATCCTGACAGAGATCGAGAAAGTGGAGAAACTGAAGAGCTGAACCAATGGAATCTGCATGCGAAACCGTGCGGATGGACAGATATAGCAAGACGAGCCTGAGAAATGCGGAATGGATATTCCGTCTTTTCTCAGGCTCGTCTTTGTTCTATTGTTGCTCATCCACAAGCGTCATTTCAGTTAGGTCGGGTGAGTTCCCGGGGGTCATCACCGCTTTCCAGGTCCACGATGGCTTCCGCCAGCTTGTTGCTGGATCTCAGGTATTCCACAGAAGAGAACCTGATCGTGAAGGTGGTTCCTTTTCCAAGTACCGAGTCCACCGTGATCCTGCCGCCATGGATCTTGACGATGTTGCTTACGATCGTAAGTCCGATGCCGCTGCCCTCGGTGACCTCTCTGGATTTGTCCACGCGGTAGAACCGCTCGAAGATATAGGGGATCTCATCCTTCGGGATACCGATTCCGGAATCCTTGATCTTGATGTAGCAATCTGTCGCGTCCTTGTAGAGACGGATCGAGATCTCGCCGTTACGCGGGGTGAATTTCATCGCATTATGCAGCAGGTTCGTCAGGACCTGATGAAGGGAATGCTTGTCACCGATGATCTGAAAGGTTCCTTTCCTTGGGGCATCCAGCCTCAGCTTGATGTTCTTGTCCTTGGTCACACCCTGGAAATTGATATACAGGTCTGTGAGCATCTGCTTGAGGTCGATTTCCTGCATCTTGACCTTCATGCTCTCCGCTTCGAACTGTTTCAGGATATTGAGGTTCTCGATGAGCTTTCCGAACCTGATGACTTCAGAGTTCAGGGTCTGCAGCCGCTCTGGAGTGGCGGGAAGGATGCCGTCGATGATGGCCTCGATGTTGGTCTGAAGGACATTGAGCGGGTTCCTCAGTTCATGGGAGACATCCGAGACGAGCCGTCTTCTCATCATGTCCTGCCGGTCCAGCTTCTCACCCAGGGTGTTGATGCTCTGCCTGAGCTTCTCGATCTCCGCGATATCGGAGATGGTCTCTTCTCTGGCGCTAAGGTCACCGGAAGAGAGGTTGAATGCTGTATTGGAGATGTTCTCGATAGGGTCGGAGAACTGTTTGGCGAAGAACATCGCGATGACGATGATGGCGCCAGTCGCCAGGATGGCACTGACAAATACCGAGATTGTGATCGAATTGATGAAGTTCTCATCCTCCTGGGAGATGATGAGTGGAGAGAACTGGCCAATGACCACATAGCCTGCAATCTGGTCGTCCACCTTCACAGGAATCTCATAGGGGACATACTGTTCAATCGTGAAGGGATTCTCCGGGTTCCTTGTCTTCTCCTCCTCAATCATCTCAAGGGGGTCCATAGCCCAAATGGTGTTCCGGTCCCAGTCAAGAAGGCTGACGGTGAAGTTCGAGATTTCGGCTTCACGGATCAGGATGGTTCCTGAAAACTCCGTCCACTGACCGTCCCTGACATAGCTGTCACGGAAGACATTGACGATACGTTCATCCCTTTTCCGCTGGTTCTCCTCCAGGTAGCTGTTGAACCTGGTGTTCACCGTGATGTTGATGATGATGTAGGCGATGAAGAGGGAGAGCAGGGAACAGATGGTGATCGCGATGGTCAGTTTATACTTGATTGATTTCAATTATTCTCCACCACCAAACTTATAGCCGAGCTTGAATACCGTGAGGATGTACTTGGGATTTTTCGTATCCTCTTCGATTTTCTTCCTGATATTCTTGATATGCACATCGATCGTCCGGTCCACACCTTCGAAATCCGCGCCCAGCACCTTCTCGATCAGGGTTTCCCTGGAGAGGACGATACCGGTATTGGAGGAGAGGATGTCCAGGATGTCGAACTCGATCGGCGTAAGCGGGATGACCTCGCCCTGGACCTTGACTTCTCTTCTGTCCCTGTCCACGATGAGTTCACCGTTATTATAGGAAGAGACACTCTGGTTCTGTGAGGTATCCTTGATGCGTCTGAACAGGGCGTTCACACGGGCGACAAGTTCCCTGGGCGAGAAAGGTTTCACGAGATACTCGTCCGCACCGATCTCCAGGCCTTTGATCCGGTCTTCCAGACTGGACTTCGCGGTGAGCATGAAGATGTACGCACTGGACTTCGCCCGGATCTTCCGGCAGATCTCTTCTCCAGAGATGTCGGGCAGCATCAGGTCCAGGATGATCAGGTCGAAATCATTCTGCTGAAAGTATTCAAGTCCCTTGTATCCACGCTCTGCGGTGCAGACTTCGTAGTCTTCTTTGATCAGATAGGCGGAAAGTGCCTCGAGGACGGAAACTTCGTCTTCTATTATCAATATTTTACTCAACAAAAATCACCTCATTCATTAAAATTATAGCAGTATTGATACACATATGCAAAGCGTTGGCAAATATTGTGAACAGTTGTAAAAAAGTTTGGAAAGGATTATTATAAGATTGAACATATGAGCAATCATTCAATTGAGAGGTGTACGATGAAAGAAGAGCTATGTGAAGTGACCATCATCCATCAGGATGATGTGGACGAGGCCATAAAGGGCCTGCCGAAAGACAGTCTGATCGAGCGGACGGCCGATTTTTTCAAGGTCTTTGGAGACCCGACAAGGGTGAAGATCCTGAGTGCCCTGAGGGGTCGAGAACTCTGTGTCTGTGACCTTGCCTGCATCCTAGGGGTCTCATCCTCCGCGGTAAGCCATCAGCTGAAAGGACTGCGTGATGTACGGCTGGTGAGGAACAGGCGGGATGGAAAAATCATGTACTATTCCCTTAACGATGACCATATCGAAGCCATCCTCGATATGGGACTGAACCACGTGGAGGAGGTGTAACCATGGTGAAGAAGGAAATCAGGCTGGAAGGCCTGGACTGTGCGAACTGTGCAGCGAAAATCGAAGAGGATGTGAACCGTCTGGACCATGTCAGCCTTGCCCGGGTGAACCTCATCACCAGTACGCTCTCCGTGGAAATGGAGAAAGATGATTTCAAGAGCGTCCTCGAGGACACAAGGAGCATTGTCAAAAAGCATGAACCTGACGTCAATGTCGTCTATGAGGACCTGGAGGGTGGAACAGAAGGCCAACATTCCGATCGGGAACGAAAGGACAGCTCCAGCAGGAAGGACCCTCTATTAAAAGAGAAGATATCCATCGAGCTTGCCCTTGCTTTCTTTACCATCGGATTCCTGATCCCTGGGGAACAGATGAAGTTCGTGGTCTATTTCATCTCCTTCATGATTGCAGGTTATCCTGTCCTGAAACGGGCCGTGACCAATATCATGAGGGGGGAAATCTTCGACGAGAACTTCCTGATGTCCATCGCCACCATAGGAGCCTTTGCCATCAGGGAGTATCCTGAAGGCGCCGCGGTCATGATCTTCTACCAGGTGGGGGAACTTTTCCAGTCCATTGCGGTGAATCATTCCAGGAGAAGCATCACGAATCTCCTGAAGATCAGACCCGACTATGCCGTAGTCCTCCGTGAAGGGGAGGAGTTCCGTGTGGATCCCAAGGATGTCGCATTGGACGAAGTGGTTGTCATCCGTCCGGGTGAAAAAGTACCGCTGGATGCGGTGATCATCGAGGGCGGGACTTCGGTAGACACCAAAGTGCTGACAGGAGAATCGGTTCCAAGGGACCTTGCCGTAGGGGATGAGGTCCTGTCGGGCTTCATCAACATCTCCGGAATGATCCGGGTCAGGGTGACCAGGCTGTTCTCGGAATCCTCCGTGGCAAAGATCCTCAGGATCGTCCAGGAAGCTTCGGCGAACAAGGCGAAGACAGAGCAGTTCATCACAAAATTCGCGAAGGTATATACGCCAATCGTCGTGCTGCTTGCCGTCATGCTTTCAACCCTTCCTCCGCTGGTCACGGGACAACCGTTCAGCGTGTGGTTCTATCGTGCCCTGATCTTCCTTGTCATCTCGTGTCCGTGTGCGCTTGTCATCTCCATTCCCCTCGGATTCTTTGGAGGAATCGGAGCGGCATCGAAGAACGGGATCCTCGTCAAAGGAAGCAATTTCCTGGAAGCCCTGAACGATGTCGGCACGGTCGTGTTTGACAAGACAGGAACGCTCACAGAAGGGACCTTTACGGTCACAGAAGTGCTGACGGATATGGATAAACATGAATTCATGGGAATCGCAGCGCTTGCGGAAATGAACAGTTCCCATCCCATCGCCCGATCTGTGGTCCTCGCGTACAGGGGAACACCTGATGCATCTGCCATCCGTGATGTGAAAGAGATCCCTGGCAGAGGCGTATCGGTGACCCTCGCGAACGGTGACCTTATCGAAGCGGGAAACCGCAGACTTGTCGAGGCTGACGAGCTTGGGATGAGACAGTCGGGAAGCCGGATCCATGTGGCTAGGAATGGAAGCTATCTGGGCACCATCATCGTCTCCGACAGTCTGAAATCGAATTCCAGAGCTGCGGTTGCAGCGCTGGGCAGGCGGTCCATCCGGACTTCCATGCTTACCGGAGACCTCCGGGCCAATGCGATGGAGGTTGCGGAAGCGCTTGGCATAGCCGAGACCCATTACGAGCTGATGCCTGAAGCGAAACTGACCATCCTCGAAAGCTATCTCAGCACCAAGTCTAAGACCATCTTCGTTGGGGACGGGATCAACGATACCCCTGTGCTCGCACGGGCCGACATCGGAATCGCCATGGGAGCCATGGGGTCAGATGCTGCAATTGAAGCAGCCGATATCGTGATCATGGACGATGAGCCGATGAAACTCCTCACGAGCTTCGATATCGCCGCGTATACCCGCAAGATCGTGTATCAGAATATCATCCTGGCCATGGGCATCAAGATTGCCGTCATGACCCTTGGTGCGCTGGGTTACGCCTCCATGTGGCAGGCCGTTTTTGCGGATGTGGGTGTCGCGATTCTAGCCATCATCAATGCTACAAGGATTATGAACAGGAAATACCGTTGATACGCAAGGATTTTCGAAATTAATGTTCATAATATGTACATTAATTTATTGCGAGAATTAAATAATGTGAAAACAAACTGCGGAAAACCGTGAATAAACCATGTGAAAAATGTGGCTATGACGATTTTCCGCGGTTTTTTATGAAAGTGATACTAACACTTAAATTTTTCTGAACTTCTTTATAAGTTCTTCATATTTTGTATTTATAATTCATTTGTAATATAAATGTAATATTTGTAAATGATTATATGTAGAGTTGTAGTTCAGGGGGTAATGATGAAGAACGTTAAGTTGAAGGTTTTATCGGCTCTGGTTGCAGGATTTTTGATCTTCGGAGTGTCCGCACCAGTATTTGCGAGCCCAATCTCAGCAGAGCAGCAGGTTGAATTAGATGCCGCACAGGCAGAATTTGAAGAAATTGAAGCGAAAATTAGCGCAATCCATAATGAACTGGATATCATCCTTGATGAAATCACGGAAATCATGACAAAGATCGAAGAGACCAACGTCAAGATTGCTGAAGTCCAGTCCCAGGTAGACCTTACGGAGTCTGAAATCACCGTCATCGAAGAGAAGCTCCAGCTGAAGCTCACAGAGTACGGCGAAAGACTGAGAGCCATGTACATGCAGGGGAACAGAGGGATCCTGGATGCCATCCTCGGATCGGAGAGCTTCGCAGACCTGATCTCACGTGCGGATGCCGTGATCAAGATCGCCAAAATCGACCAGCAGATGCTTAAAGAAATCAACGACATCAAATTGGAATTGGAAGCAAAGAAGAACCTTCTTGTTGAAGATATCAACAAACTCAATGTTCTGAATGAAGAGAACAACAGGGACCTTGAAGTCGTCAGAGTCAAACAGGAAAAGACGACAGCCCTGATGACAGAGATGGAAGCGGAACATGCCAAGATCGAGCAAGACCTTGAGCAGCAGGAGACAGCCCTCATTGGAGAGAACGACACCATCATCAACACTTCAAGCAGTACCGATGAGCAGCTCACAGCGGCCATCTCCGTACTACGTGCGATCAGGCCACAGGTGATCACCGCAACTGCGGATGCCAGAATCGTGGACCTCATCGAAAAAGCGAAGAGTGTACTGAAAGCAAGGGAAGCAGAGAGGCAGAGAGCGGCGGCAGCGGCTGCAGCAGCAGCAGCGGCGGCGAACAGACCGGCACCTTCCGTGGCGGCACCTTCAAGAGGATCGAGCTCCGCATCAGGAAGCGGGATCGTGAACTACGCCTACAACTTCATCGGCGTACCCTATGTCTGGGGAGGAACAACACCATCAGGATTCGACTGCTCCGGTCTGATCCAGTATGTCTACAGACATTTCGGAGTCAGCCTTCCAAGAGTGTCCAGAGACCAGGCCAGGGTAGGGACTTACGTGCCCATACGTGAAGCAAGGGCAGGAGATATCCTGTACTTCGGTCAGTCAAGTGTCACCCATGTCGGCATCGCGCTCGGAAACGGACAGATGCTGCATGCACCAAAGCCAGGCCAGAGAGTCACGATTGTCAGCCTGAGCTGGTACTATAACACTTACAGGATCCAGGGCGCAAGAAGGGTCCTGAACTAGGAACATCATAACGACAGACATAGAGCTTTAAAGAAGAGACTTCGCAGTCTTTCCTTTAAAGCTCTTTTTGTCCTGCGATAAGGCGTTTTGAAGATGCCGCGGAGGAAATCCTCAAGCAGCGCTCAGTTCCCGATGGGGAACACGCACCACTGTGTGCTGCCTTCACCAGTGTTCTTTAAAGGGCTTCGCGTGCGGTACGCATACATTCGCGTGCGTGGAGCGGATGCCGTTTTTGAGTCCGGAATCCTGGATGGGGTAATTCCTGCATTCAGGAGAATCGGAGGAAAGACGCTATTCCATTGCGGTGATTGTTCGAAGAATCGTGTGATTGTCTCAGATCATCAGGGACACATTTGAGGACTTCATATGATGCGTGCGTATTCTGTTGGATGACAAGTGGCGACACCTTTTCCGGAGATCTGTTCGATGCCGCCTTTGCCGCTGAGCTGTGAAAATCAGGCTGGGGATGAAATTTTAATCCTATTTTACTTTTT
>DATISI010000211.1:0-3342 GCA_035581745.1 Clostridiaceae bacterium | reverse complement strand
GGATGCCGTCCGCACGCCCGTCGACGATGAAGTCATACCCCTCGATGGTCACCTCGTACTTCAGGTAGTATTCCTTGACATACTCCGGGTGGGACTGCTGCCGCATCTTCTGGTGGGCGACATGGGCACGGGTCCCTTCCTCCAGTCTTGCCGGGCTGCTTCCTGCGGATTTCGAGGAGATGTCTCCTGAACGCAATATGAATTCTATCAGATTCCTTACGGATATTTTTAGTTTCGTCATTTCATTTCCCCTTAATTTCCTGTCCTTCCATTATAATACATTAAGGACATATGTTCAGGCTTTAAGACGAAAAAGGGGCGTCCAGACGGGTGATTTCTCTTCAGGTTCCTCTCCCCATAATCCCGATATCATCCCGAGACAGCAAGACACAGGGGTTCATCATCTTCATGTTTGGATCGTTGTGTGCTATAATCGAAAGAAAACGACCCGGAAAGGAGGAAGCGATGAAATTATTCATTGATGACCAGACCATAGCAGAGATGAAGAAAGCGCTTCGGAAAGACACCAACGTCTATCGGATTTCGATGCTGGGATTTGGGTGAGGTGGCCCGAGTTTCGAGATAGTTCAGGATGAACTATATAATGATGATGAGGTCCATGAGCAGGACGGGATCACCGTCGCGGTGGATGGCGATATCGCCTTCTTCATCCACGACGTGCGGATCAAATACGTCAAGACCTTCTTCGGTTCACGATTCGTCCTTCTCAGTGAAGGCGGACGCGACCTGTCTGCAACGGACTGCTGACAAGATGCCAGAAGACAGCTACAGTACCCGAAAGGGTGCTGCAGCTGTCTTTTTCAATTCCCACATCCGTCTTCACACCATCCCCTAATCCGATGGACCTTCCAGGCAAGGTCCATTTCCCATCATTTTGTGCGCAAAAAAAAGCTCCGGTTAGGGAGCTTCAAAAAGGAGAGTGCATAATAAATTATGCTTACAAAATAATGTTGATAAAGGGGATTCTTCATAGTTCAAGATTAACAGAAACAAGTTAATAACTTATGTCTTAATTAATAATATTCCAACAATATTCCCCGGTTCACTTCATATTCTTTTCCAATATATGAGATAGGTTGTTTATACTCGTGGTCAGGCTTTCCATCTTGCCCTCGATCCTTGTCAGGAGATATATGGCAATCACCATGGGAAACCCGATATTCGAGACCGCTTCGATTAAGACATCCATTTTCTCACCCCCCTAACCTAAATAGGCTTGGAAGGAGCAGAATGGCTACACCTGGTCGTCCAGAATCAGCGATTTCACAGAAGTCTTGATGAAGCTCGCTTCAGAAATCAGGGCCAGGACCGCGATGAAGGTACGGATCCTGTCTTTCTCCCCATCTTCGATTTCCAGATTGTTCACGATCTCTTCCAGCTTCGTGTTGCTGAAGATTCCCTTGGTCTTGTCAAAGATGTCCCGGTTGCGCTGGATATTGTAGAAGATCTCATAGGCCTCCTCGAAGGAGATGATGTCATCCGTCCGGTCATTGATGTCGTTGAAGGCCAGCCTGAAGACCTTCTTGATCTCGTCCGTCGTCAATACGGGACGCATGTAGCTGATGAAAAACAGCTGGATCAGGTGGATTCTCGTATAGCCCTTTTTCTTTCCCAGCACAGGTTTCGAGACCACATCGTGTTTGATGTAGTTCTGGATGATGTTCATCGTGTAGTTCTCATCCTTGAACTTGTCATCCAGGAACTCGATCACCTGGGACAGGAACAGGTCATATTTCGGAAATTCTTCGATCGGAATCAATGTCAGCCTTGCAAGGTTCCTCACCTTCATGTTGATATCCCCAAGATTCAGTGATTTTTCTATGGTATCCAAGTCGTTCTCCTCCCAATTAATCAATACTTCATTATACGTTATATCTTACCACATAATCACCATTCTATATATCCAAACTTTCCTTATAGACCTCTTTTTTCGGGATATCCCGCAATTCGGAGACCATCTTGATGGCTGTCTTCTTGTCGATTCCCTGCTCGATCAGGCTGACCAGATGGTCCCTGATGCTGAGGTCCTCGTATTTCTGGGTACGCTCCCTCGAAATCTCCTCCTCCGACTTTCCGGAGATGATGATGACGAACTCCCCCCTTGGCTCCTTCTCCTCGAAGACGGCACGGATTTCCTCGGCTGTTCCTCTCAGATGTTCCTCATAAAGCTTTGTGATTTCCCTCGACACGGTGATCCTGCGGTTCCCCAGGACCTCGATGATCGCCGTGAGGGTGTCCTTCAGACGGTGCGGCGCTTCATAGAGGATGAGGGTCTCTTTCCGCTCCGAATATTCCTTCAGTGTGTCCCGTTTCTCCTTTTTCGCTTTTCCCAGGAATCCGATGAAGGTGAAGGTGCCGGTGTTGATCCCTGAAGCCACGAGGGAGGTAAGGAGCGCGGAAGCGCCAGGGAGGACCTCGACGTCGATCCCCTGCTCGATCGCGGCCCTGATGACCACCTCTCCGGGATCCGAGATTCCAGGCATTCCGGCATCGGTCACCAGTGCGACGGTCTCCCCTGCACGGACACGGTCAAGGATGTAGTTCCCGCTCACGTTCTCCGTATGCTCACGGTAGTTGATGAGGGGCTTCCTGATCTCATATTTGCTGAGGAGCTTCGCGGTCACCCTCGTGTCCTCACAGGCGATGGCGTCCGCTTCCCTCAGGACGTCTAGCGCCCGGATCGTGATGTCCTTCAGGTTCCCGATTGGCGTTGGTACGATATATAGTTTGCTCATCTTCTTTCATCTCCATAGATTCTTCTTATTTCGTCAGAGTATTCCCCGTTCATGTCATAGACAAAGAGAGGGGCTTCCCATTTCAGGAACTCTCCGCCATATTTCTGCCCTTCGACAAGGACGATATTGGGTGCCTTGGCCTGATTGGGATGGACAAGCCGGATCCTTTTGGGTTCAATCCTGTACTTCCGCATGAGGAGCAGGATGTCCATGATCCGCTCCGGCCTGTGCACCATGAAGAGCCTCCCGCTGTCCTTAAGCACCAGCTGGGCGGCAGAGATGACATCCTCGAGGCTTAGCGCCACCTCATGCCTGGCGATCACCAGGGCATCCTCGGGATTTTTGATTCCCGAATGGTTCTTCTTATAGGGCGGATTCACCGTGACGACATCGAAAAGCCCGAGTTCCTTCAGCCCTTCCCGGTCACAGAGGTACCCGCTCACGATGGTCACCCGCTCCTCCAGATGGTTCATCCGGATGCTGCGTTTCGCCATCTCCGTGAACTCCTCCTGGATTTCGAGTCCATAGATTTCAGGCGCCTTTGACTTCCCTGCGATCAGGATGGGAAGGATTCCCGTTCCCGTAC
>DATISI010000210.1:0-3817 GCA_035581745.1 Clostridiaceae bacterium | reverse complement strand
GGTATCCTCATTATGTCCTTGAGGCTTCAGGTTATACAGTGAGCGCTAGAAAACCTGTAAGGCTTAAGGATTATCTTGTCCTCATTGGTGGAAGGTTATAATAGAGGTCGGTAACCGTAAGGTTAAGCAGGATGAGAAAAGGGGGGAGGAAGAACAAAGAACCTTGAAAAAGGAGGCCGCCCTGATGGGCAGCCTCCTTGTGCTGTTTGTTAGATCTTGTGTTCCTGAAAGTTCTAGTACATGCCGTCCATGGATGGAGATGGCATCGCTGGAGCCGCTTCCTTGATATCGACAACCGCACCTTCAGTGGTGAGGAAGATCGCTGCGACGGATGCCGCATTCTGGAGTGCTGACCTTGTGACCTTTGTCGGGTCAACGATTCCGGCTTCAATCATGTTGACATATTGCTCGGTGAGAACATTGAATCCGATTCCCGGTTCGCTGTTCCTGATCCTCTCGATGACAACGGATGCCTCAAGACCAGAGTTCGTCACAATCTGTCTTAGTGGTTCTTCAAGGGCACGCTTGATGATATTGATGCCGACCTGGATGTCCGGCTCATCGCTGCTCAGTTCCGCAATCATCTTGATGATATTGACATAGGCCGTTCCACCACCTGGGACGATTCCTTCTTCAACTGCCGCCTTGGTCGCGGAAAGGGCGTCTTCCAGCCTCAGCTTCTTGTCCTTCAGCTCTGTCTCTGTAGTGGCTCCGACCTTGATGACTGCAACGCCACCGGCGAGCTTCGCCAGTCTTTCCTGCAGCTTCTCTTTGTCGAATTCTGAAGTGGATTCCTCGTACTGGTTCTTGATCTGGTTGATCCTGTTATGGATATCAACCTTCTCTCCTCTTCCATTGACGATAACGGTAGCATCCTTGCTGATCCTCACGCTGTCGGCTCTTCCAAGCATATCGAGGGTCGCTTCCTTGAGCTCTCGTCCGAGTTCTTCTGCGATGACCTGTCCGCCCGTTAGGGTGGCGATATCAAGAAGCATCTCTTTCCTTCTGTCTCCAAAACCTGGTGCCTTGACGGCCACGCAGGTGAAGGTTCCTCTGAGCTTGTTGACAACCAGTGTCGCGATGGCTTCGGATTCGATATCCTCTGCGATGATGAGAAGCTTCCTTCCCTGCTGAACGATCTGTTCAAGGACTGGAAGGATCTCCTGGATATTTCCGATCTTCTTGTCTGTGATCAGGATGTATGGATCATCAAGAATCGCTTCCATCTTCTCCATGTCTGTAGCCATGTATGCAGACAGATATCCTCTGTCGAACTGCATGCCTTCCACGACATCGAGCTCAGTTCCCATGGACCTGGATTCCTCAACGGTGATGACGCCTTCAGCGCCTACTCTCTCCATGGCGTCTGAGATGAGCTGTCCGATTTCTTCATCAGAAGCGGAAACGGCCGCGACTCTCGCAATGTCCTCTTTTCCTCTGATTGCGATGGACTGCTTCCTGATCTCCTCGACCGCCCTGTCGACAGCCATCCTTATGCCCTGTCTGATCAGCATCGGATTAGCTCCGGCTGTGACGTTCTTCAGACCTTCCCTGATGATGGCCTGTGCGAGAACGGTTGCGGTAGTGGTTCCGTCACCCGCGATATCATTTGTCTTTGTCGCGACTTCCTTCACCAGCTGTGCGCCCATGTTCTCATAAGCGTCCTCGAGCTCGATCTCTCTTGCTATGGTGACACCGTCATTGGTGAT
This sequence comes from Clostridiaceae bacterium, assembly GCA_035581745.1. GTDB lineage: Bacteria > Bacillota > Clostridia > Clostridiales > Clostridiaceae > Youngiibacter. The sequence goes on along the minus strand of DATISI010000210.1, from coordinate 2,108 downwards.
GAGCGGTGATCCGAATTTCTTTTCCAGGATGATGTTCCTTCCCTTGGGTCCCAGGGTCACTTTTACGGTGTCTGCAAGTTTGTCGACACCCTTCTGCATGGATCTTCTTGCTTCTTCTCCGAGTAGTATCTTCTTAGCCATTCAAAAATTCCTCCTATTTATTCAACTATTGCGAGTATGTCACTCTGTCTGACGATGATCAGTTCTTCATTCTCGTGTTTGACGTCGGTTCCTGCGTATTTGGAGAATAACACCCTGTCTCCAGGTTTCACTTCCATCTCCACCTTCTTGCCATCCTCATATCCGCCAGGTCCTACGGCCACGACAACCGCTTCCTGCGGCTTCTCTTTGGCAGCCCCTGTAAGGACTATTCCTGATTTCGTCGTCTCTTCAGCTTCAAGCCTTTTGATGACAACTCTGTCTCCTAATGGTTTTATCATTTCTCTGTACCTCCTGAATGCTTGAGTATTTATTATTAGCACTCGTTAGCTTTGAGTGCTAATACCTACCTTTCCATTATAAATTATTCTCTATGATTTTCATATAGCAATTTATGAATTTCTTTTTAATAATCACCCGATGCGCTCTTTTATGCGATTCTCCTTTCGATCCGTCACAGATTCTCTCTCTGTTTCTTTTTCTCTCGATCAGTTCTCGTCAGGCTTCCCCCTAATCCTTGCATTTTCTGCCTTCCGTGAATTCTCCATGATTCCTCCATAATCCTTTGTCATAATCTACGATATGATGGTATGATGGATTCAGGAATTTTACTGTATTTTCAAATGGTCAGGGAGCGCCCTGGCCATCCATCAATCTGGAGAAAGAGGTTTAACATGAGAAAATTGAACAAGATCATCGCCGCTCTGTTTCTTGCCGTATTCACCATCAGTTTCTCCGTCATCGCGGTACTTAACATTCGACCGGTGTATTATGCCAGCATGGACAGGATCCAGGCACAGAACCCCCAGTATTCCAAAGAGATGATGAAGGAGAATTATGACATCCTCATCGACTACCTCAACCCCCTGGACAACTCCAGGCTTGAACTTCAGGGCTTCGAGATGTCTCCCCAGGGAGAGTTCCATTTCGAGGAAGTCAAGGTCCTCTTCAACCTGGTCTACATCGCAGCCCTGGTCAGCCTCATCGCCTCCATCGGATTCTTCATCTATTTCAGGATGCAAAGGGACCTTTCCTATATCCGGTACGCCGCATTCTTCACCTTCCTGATCCCCCTTCTCCTCCTGATCCCATTCGCACTGGACTTCTCAAGGTCCTTCGTCATCTTCCATGAACTGGCTTTCTCCAATGACTACTGGATCTTCGACCCGAGGATCGACCCGGTGATCAATATCCTTCCGGAGTGGTTCTTCATGATCGAGGCATTCCTCATGGTCATCCTGATGGCCATCCTGGCTGTCATCCAGTTCTTCATCGGAAAAGGCAGAGGAAAGGATAATGGCTCCAACGTCTACTATGACCAGCGCAAGTACCTGATCAAATAGTCTGTGACATGGTCTGTGACAAATCCAGAAGGCATGTCAGATCAAAATTGAAACGAAATCCAGTTGAAAGCTTGACTTCAACCGAAATGAAGTCTGAATCAGATTTTAGTCAGGTTAATGGTTTCCAGTCAAAAGGAGCTGCCCGCGGGCAGCTCCTATTGATTTATCCGATTGTACCTGATTTTGATTTCTTTGTTTTTCGCTAAATAGACTTCTCCCTTAGCAGGCTTATCCCTGATCCAGACACGCTGATCATGAAGGTTTCCCTATCACACTTCGTCATTCAGCTCCGCATCTTCCATCTTCACCCGGTTCTCCCGGGCGTTGTAGAAGAGATACTGCTGGGCGAAGCCTGCAAGGTCTCCAAATTTCTCGATGCCGAACGCCCTGGTCTTAGGAAGGGACATCGGTGGTGCCTTGTAGAAATAGCTCATGGCTTTCTTCACCCACACGTCAACAGGAAAAGCTTCCTGTTTCTTCATGGAGAAGAGCATGATGCAGTCTGACACCTTCGGTCCTACGCCACTGTAGCATTGGAGCGCTTCGTAGCACATTTCATGGGGAAGTTCACCGATTTCGTCGAGGTTCCATTTCAGGACCTCCTTC
>DATISI010000209.1:0-3612 GCA_035581745.1 Clostridiaceae bacterium | reverse complement strand
TCCTTCCTGCAGATGAGGGACAGATTGAAGCGCTGGAGAGACTGATGAAGAAAGTGGAAGGGCCTATCAGGGAAATCCTGGAAGGGACGGAAGGATAAGAGCAGAATTTAGGAGAATTGATAGGCAAAGTGGATAGACAAGAACAAGAAAGAGGATCGTCACAGAGAAAGACTCAATGGACAAAGGAGGAACAGAACATGGAACTGGACTTCAAGGGTAAAATCGCGGTCATCACGGGTGGAACCGCTGGAATCGGACTGGCGACTGCTGAGCTGCTGGGGAAACTTGGCGCGAAGGTAGCGGTCTGCGGTACGGGTAAGGAGAAGCTGGACAAAGCGGTAGGCTATCTGGAATCTTTGGGAATAGAGACCTATGGCGAGGTCTGCGATGTCGCGAGCAGCAAGGCGCAGTTCGACCTGGCAGACCACGTGGAGGAGCATTTCAAAGGAAGCATCGATATCTGGGTTAGCAATGCGGCCATCTTCCCGCTGTATCCCATCATCGATACCCCGGAGGAGGTCTTCGACCAGCTGATGGACATCAATGTGAAGTCGGTGTATGTGAGTGGAAGGATCGCCTATGAGAAGATGAAGGAAAAGGGCGGCGTGCTCCTCATCGCCTCCTCCATCGCAGGAAAGCTCTCCTCTGTAGGAAGCGGGATGTATGGCGCGACAAAGGCTGCGGCTTCCAGCATGGTGAAGACGCTGGCGTCGGAGCTTGCCCCCTACAACATCCGGGTCTGTGGCTATGCCCCCGGAGTCATCCGGACGGACCTCACCGTTCCCCTGATCGAGAAGTTCGGGGACAGCCTGCTCGGACCTGTGGCGTTGAAGCGTTATGGAGAAGCGAGTGAGGTGGCTCAGGCCATCGCGTTCCTCGCGTCGGACTATGCGGGGTTCATCACCGGTACCATCCTGGAAATCGATGGTGGAAAGCTGTCCAGCCAGAACCCTATAAAGGCCTGGAAGGACAAAGAAGAAAGGGAACATAGCTACGGTGGGTGCCGGAACATCAGGAATCCGGCTAAGGACAGAGATGGGAGAAATCCTGAGACCGTGATCCTGTGAAAAGAGACATCCCTCTGGAATCCGGCGTGTCTGCTGGCCTCCAGAGGGATGATCCATGTATGAGGAAAAGTAAATTTCTAAAAGTATCCGCGTGCAATATTGTTAAAATATTAACTAAAGCGTATAATTATCCTATCAAAGGTCGTGACAACCCCATTCCGATGGGAACGTGTATAGGCTGGAAAGAGGGAAAGTATGATTGTAGAGGTATGTATCGGAAGTTCCTGCCACCTGAAGGGGTCCTACCAGGTCATCAGGGAGATCGAAAACTTCATCACAAGGGAAGGACTTGAAGACCGCATCGAACTGAAAGGGGCCTTCTGCCTCGGAAACTGCACGGAAGCGGTCTCGGTACGGGTGGGAGAAAGAATCCTGTCCTTCAGTCCGGAGGATGCGGTGAGACAGCTTGAAGGGCTGATGGAGGAGAAGGCATGCAGCTGATCAATTTTTCACCTGCGAACTGCAGGAACTGCTATAAATGTGTGAGGAGCTGCCCGGTGAAGGCCATCCGGTTCAGGGACGGCCAGGCGGAGATCGATGATACCCGCTGCATCGCCTGTGGGCAGTGTTTTGTCGTCTGTCCTCAGAACGCGCGTAATATCCGGAGCGACCGCCCCTCGGTGCTGGAGGCGATCTCGTCAGGACGCCGTGTGGTTGCCCTCATCGCGCCATCCTTCGCGGGTTTTTACAGGAACCGGGGAGGCTTCATCCATGCCCTGAAAGACCTGGGCTTCAGCGAAGTCATGGAGGTCGCCCGCGGAGCGGAGGAGGTCACGGCGAAATACCGGGAGCATCTCGAGAAAGAGGACCCGAAGTATGCCATCTCCACCTGCTGTCCGACGGTCAACCTGCTGATCAGGAGATATTATCCTGAAGTATGCGGTTCACTCCTTCCAGCCATCTCGCCCATGATGGCCATGGGAAAGGCGCTCAAGGAGGCGGATGCCTCCAGCTATACAGTCTTCATCGGGCCCTGCCTCAGCAAGAAATGCGAAATCGCAGCGCTGGGGAATGAAGGAATCGTGGATGCGGTGATGACACTGGAGGAGCTGCACCACATCTTCGAGGAGAAAGGGATTGACCCTGAGCAGCTTTCTCCTATGGTCCCTGAGGTGACCGCAAGGCATACGGGGAGGAATTATCCACTATCCGGAGGAATCGGTGCAGGACTGGCTTCGGTGATCCATGGACAGGGCTATGATTCGATCCACGTGGAAGGGGTCAGGGAAGTGCGGGAGCTCCTTGAGGAGCTTTCTTCGGGTACGCTGAAGAAGGCCTATATCGAGCTTGCGGCCTGCAGCGAGTCCTGTATCGGAGGACCCTGCATCCCAAAGGAGACGTTCAGTGTCTTCACGAGGAAACAGAATGTGAAGGAATTTGTCCAGTCTGGATGGGAAAGGGAAGAGGGTCTGATGTCGTTTGAAGGGATCGACCTTGCAAGCACCTATTTCCCGAATCCAAGAATGGTGAACCTCTTTTCGGAAGAAGCGATTGAGGGGACACTCTCAAGGATGGGAAAGATTTCCAGGAAGGATGAACTGAACTGCGGAGCCTGTGGCTATGATTCCTGCAGGCAGAAAGCCCAGGCCGTCCTCGAAGGGATGTCGGAAGTGGAGATGTGCATGCCCTTCATGCGGACAAAGGCGGAGCACATGACCGACATCATTTTCTTCAACTCCCCGAACATCATCCTCATTCTTGATGAGGAGCTTCGGATCCAGCAGATGAACCCCTCGGCTGAGGTGACCTTTGGAAAGAAGGCGGAGGAGGTCAGGGAATTCCCTGTCGGCTTCCTCGTCGAGGACCCTTCCTTCGAGAAGGTGCTGGGCAGCAGGGAGAACGCCCTGAACAAGCGGGTGAGTTACAGCGCTTACGGCATCGTCGTCATGCAGAGCACCATCTATCTTCCGAAGGAGAACCAGGTCCTCGTCATCATGTCCGACATCACAGACGAGGAGAAAAGACGGCAGGAGCTCATGGAGATGAAGGAGAAGACCCTGCTCATCACCCAGAAGGTCATCGACAAGCAGATGCGTGTGGCACAGGAGATTGCGAGCCTCCTCGGTGAGACCACGGCGGAGACGAAGGTCGCCCTCAACCGTCTGAAAAGCATCGTCCTGAAGGGGGGTGAATGAGTTTGGGCTACTTCATCGATACCGCATTCATGAGCCTGAACAAATACGGAGAGGAACTCTGCGGTGACCACGTGGAGACCATACGTAAAAAGGACAGTGTGATCATCGTCCTGTCGGACGGACTGGGAAGCGGGGTGAAAGCCAACATCCTCGCCACCCTCACAGCGAAGATCGCGGTGACGATGCTGAAGGAAGGGGCTCCACTTGCGGAGACCATCGACACCATCGCAAGCACATTGCCCGAATGCTCCGTACGGAAGCTCGCCTATTCCACCTTCACCATCATCGAGGCTTTCGAGGACGGCAGGGTATCCACGGTGGAGTTCGACAATCCTGCATTCTTCCTCCATAAGGAGGGAAGGGTCCTCGATGTCCCTAAAAGGACATCCCAAATCCATGGAAAGACGATC
>DATISI010000208.1:0-2205 GCA_035581745.1 Clostridiaceae bacterium | reverse complement strand
CCATCCTCCGTATCCCGCTCCCAGGCTCATTCCTTGTCCATACATCTTAGAAGGTTCCTCTACAATGCAGCAGGATTCCTACGCTTTCTTTGGTATAATGGTAGGATAAACGATATCGGATAATTGCAGATGAATATAATGAGGAGGAAACAGGATGAAAGCAATGGTATTGAACAGATTCGGAGGGCCAGAGGTATTCGAGCTCGCAGAGGTGCCTGTTCCGGAGGTCAGGCCGGGCTATGTGCTGGCGAAGGTACATGCCAGCTCCTTCAACCCCCTGGAGGTGAAGATCCGCTCAGGACTGGCATCCCGGAACGCGCCGCCCATGCCTGCGATCCTGGGAACGGATTTCTCCGGAGAGATTGTAAAGGTCGGTGAAGGCGTGACGCGCTGGAAGGAAGGCGACGAAGTCTTCGGCTGTGCCGGAGGCGTGGGCATCCTTCAGGGCGCCTTCGCGGAATATGTCCTTGCAGACGAACGTCTCATCGCCAGGAAGCCGCAGAACATCGACCATGAGACCGCCGCCCTGTATCCCCTGGTCACCGTGACCGCATGGGAAGCCATCATGGAGAACCCTTATATCAGGAAGGGAGACAAAGTCCTTGTCCATGGCGCTTCAGGCGGCGTAGGCCACATCGTCGCACAGCTCGCGAAGATCCTTGGCGCAGAGGTACACGGAACAGTGACCTCGAAAGAGAAGGGTGAGACCGCAAAGGCGTTCGGGACGGAGCATGTCATCGTCGTCCCAGAGGAGCCCGTTGAGATCTACACGGCACAGTACACCTACGGAAAAGGATTCGATGCCGTCATCGATACCGTTGGCGGACCGAATCTCGCAAACAGCTTCGAGGCGGCCAAACTTTGGGGGACGGTATGCACCACCAATGCCCGAGTCACCCTGGACCTCAGCCTCATGCATCAGAAGGCCCTCACCCTGCGTGTGGTCTTCATGGCCCTTCCCATGATCCGCGACCTGGAACGCGAGCGCCAGGGCAGAATCCTCGAGGAAGCTGCAAAGCTGATCGAGGAAGGGAAGCTCAAAATCAGCCGTGACAGCCGGCAATTCTCCTTCGAGGAACTCGGCAAAGCCCACATCTACTACGAATCCCATTCGGCCACAGGCAAGATTTCCCTGGTGAACCGGTTCTAATCCCATCCCGTAATTCCCCTTAAAGGTCCACCAGCGCCATAACGTCAGGTAACCACCCAGACTACAACGTCCATATCATGCAGGAAAACAAGAATACAGAAAACAGCGTCCCTCCCGTATCCATAGGTTCAATGGACACGGAATGGACGCTTTGATATTGTCTTCATTTTTTTCATTCCATTTCCTGCTACCGGAATGGCAGGAGATTCCTCATGTAGCCCTTTGAAGCGAAGGTAAGCCTATCTGTCAGAACCCCACGTTCTCGATGCCTGCCATGATTCCGGTATCTTCGATGACCTTTCCCGTCTTCTTGTCGTACAGGTAAATGTCGACTTTTCCGGACAGGCCTTCCTTGATGGTCTTCTGCATCTTCCCCTTATGCGGCGCGATGAGTTCACCGGCTTCCTCCAGGTACGCCCGAAGGATCAGCTTCGCATCATGGTTCTCCACCCGGAGCACAATCCTTTCATGGGAAATCTCGTCGATCTTGAAGGGGCTTCCCGTATAGGTCGCGAAGCGGTACTCCTTTCCGGGCACCACAAGGTTGCAGATGAATCCGGGGAAAGTCAGCCCCATGAAGGGGATATCCGCTACAGAGAAGAAGACGCTTGTTCCCTTCGTCCTGAAATTGTTGCACTGGATCCAGATATACCGTTTGGGAAAAGAGGATCCCCAGTCCTTCTCGATGTAGCCTCTCCCGTCCGTGAAGACCGTCTCTTCCCCACTCACGCTCAGCCTCCCATCCACGGAATGGTCCATGCTGACAATGCCGTGGATGCACTCCATCTTGGGGATATAGGTGAACGGACCCATGATGGTCGGTGCAACGACCGAGGTCTGAAGGGGCAGCAGGCTTCCCAGCCTGAAGTCTGCATCGATCCTCATATCTCCATCGGAGAGATGGACAATCACCCGGTTCTCCGTGAAGATGCTCTCCCCTACCTTCAACCTGAAAGGCTCATCCTGATACCGGAAGGCTTCGACCGGATAGCGGACATACCCCGTCATTACCGTCTTCCTGCCCGCCTCGTCATAACGCACATGGATGTACTGTA
>DATISI010000207.1:0-6843 GCA_035581745.1 Clostridiaceae bacterium | reverse complement strand
GCAGAGAGTCCCGCATCCGGATGGATGCGGGCTCTTCTTTTCCATTTTTGTCCATTTCCTGCCGGTCTCAGCACGTGGACGCATGTCCGAACAGAATAAATCCATAGTTGCTGTGTATAACAGAATATTTCCATGTTATACAGATATTCAATACACTATGGACATCTGTATCTTTTTCGACGTATAGTAGATATTATTACGCCATGATATGGAGGGAGCACATAATGGAACTACTTAAAATTGAAGACTTCAAGGACTTTAAGTACCTCTCAGGTATAAAACATTCCCCTGACGGGAAGCATGCCTGCTTCGCGCTGCACCAGCCGGACCTCGAAGAGAACAAATATCTGTCGAACCTCTATATCCTCGAACTTGAGACAGAAAAGATCAGGAAACTCACCACCTTCAACGAAGAATCCGGATTCAAGTGGCAGGATGATGAGCATGTCGTCTTCACTGCGCTGCGCAACAAGAAGGACAAGGAGAAGTCAGATGCTCTCGAGGAACTCACTGAACTCTACCGGATCAACATCCACGGGGGCGAGGCGGACAAATACATCAGCTTCAAAAAGAAGCTCGGCACCTTCGAATTCCTGAAGGATGGAAACATCCTTGCCACGGTGGACTACAATCAGAATGCGAAAGAGCTTCTTGACCTCGAGGGCGAAGCGCGCGCAAAAGAACTGGAAAGAAGGAAGGAAGAACAGGACTATGAGGTCCTGGAAGAGATCCCCTTCTGGGCGAACGGAGGCGGATATACCAGCAGGAGACGCTCAAGGCTCGCGCTCTTCAACTCCGGAGGCACGTTCCTCCGTTACCTCACCGGACCCTATACCGATGTGGAATCCCTGAAGATGGACACGGAGAAAGTCAGGGGCGTCGTCGTATCCACCACTTTCCAGGACAGGATGGCCCTGACCAATGAGGTTTCCCTCTATGCGGACGGAATTGTCACCCCGCTGGAGCTTCCTCAGATGAATTACGGGTACGCCGATTTCCTGAATGACGACCTCCTGATCCTCACAGCAGGCGACATGGAGCGCTTCGGCCTGAACCAGAACAAGAAGTTCCACACCTTTGCGCTTGAAAGCAGGGCGTTCAGGTGCATCTCCGAAGACCTCGACATCTCCCTCTACAACTCCGTAGGGACAGATTCCAGGTATGGCGCATCTCCTGACAAGGTCGTGGACAGCGGATTCCTTTACTTTGTCGCTACCGAAGGGACAAGCTCCCACGCGAAGCGTATCGATGAGGAGGGCAATATCGAAGACCTCGTCATGGATGAGGGCTCTGTCGACGGACTAAGCGTGAAGAAGGATTCCCTCCTCTACATCGGGATGAAGGACAGCTCCCTCCCTGAAATCTATGTTCATGGTGAGCCTTCCAGACGTCTCTCCGATTTCAACACCTGGGTCTATGCAGAGAAGACACTTTCCGTCCCGGAACCGCTTTCCCTTACCCTTTCTGATGGTCAGACAATCGATGGCTTCGTCATCAAGCCTGCCGGTTATGCCGAGGGCACGAAATATCCTGCGATCCTGAACATCCATGGTGGTCCCAAGACCGTCTTCGGAAGCGTCTTCCACCACGAGATGCAGGTATTCTCCGCGCTGGGCTACTTCATCGTCTTCTGCAATCCGAGAGGAAGCGACGGAAAAGGCGATGCCTTCTCTGACATCCGGGGAAAGTATGGCACCATCGACTATGAAGACCTCATGGCCTTCACAGACCTCGCGATGGAGACCTATCCGGATATCGACGAGGACCGCTTCGGCGTCACCGGAGGCTCCTACGGCGGCTACATGACCAACTGGATCATCGGCCATACCGACAGGTTCCGGGCTGCTGCCTCTGAGCGCAGTATCGCCAACTGGATCTCCAAATTCAACACGACGGACATCGGCTACTATTTCGTCGACGACCAGGCTGAAGGGACGCCGTGGAACAGTCAGGAGAAGCTGTGGGACCAGTCTCCGCTCAAGTATGCGGACAGGGTGAAAACCCCTACCCTCTTCATCCACTCCGACGAGGACTACAGGTGCTGGATCGCAGAAGGCCTGCAGATGTTCACCGCCCTGAAGTACCACAATGTACCTTCAAGGCTCTGCATGTTCCATGGCGAGAACCATGAGCTGTCAAGAAGCGGCAAACCGAAGCACCGGGTAAGAAGGCTTGTCGAGCTGACCGCCTGGTTCGAAGCCTACATGAAACAGGCACCCGTAAGTCCAGGCCATGAGACAGGGACCTCGGAAGCGTAGCCTGATGGAATCCATAGCTCTTGCGGCTGCCTGACAGGCAGCCCGTGAGACGGAACATGTAATCCAGGCCCTGACGACCGGAGCCATATAAGGATTCACCAAAGTCATAACCAACCAAATACAGGACAGCCAGATGGGGACCGGAATCCTCCTACCTGGCTGTCCTGTTTTATTGTGCGCCTGATCCCGTGCCTACGTCGTCAGGACCTTGTTCAGGAAATCCTTTGTCCTCTGTTCCTTTGGTGCGGTGAACAGTTCCTCAGGGATGTTCTCTTCCACGATATAGCCGCCGTCCATGAAGATCACACGGTCGCCCACTTCCTTCGCGAAGCCCATCTCATGGGTGACGACAACCATGGTCATCCCCTCCTGAGCCAGCTGCTTCATGACCTGGAGCACCTCTCCGACCATTTCCGGGTCGAGTGCCGAGGTCGGTTCGTCGAAGAGCAGGATGTTCGGGTTCATGGCAAGGGCTCTGGCGATGGCCACCCTCTGCTGCTGTCCGCCGGAAAGGGTCGATGGCCTGGCATTCGCCTTTTCCCTCAGCCCTACCTTGTCCAGAAGCTCATAGGCTTTCTTTTCAGCATCCGCTTTGCTCAGCGTCCCAAGCTCCACCGGAGCGAGGGTGATGTTCTTCAGAACCGTCATGTTCGGGAACAGGTTGAAGTTCTGGAACACCATCCCGATGTTCTCCCTGATCTTGTTGATGTCGAGCTTCTTGTCCGTGATGTCCTTGCCCTCGATGAGGACATGCCCCTCCTGGATAGGTTCAAGGCCGTTCAGGCATCGGAGCAGCGTCGACTTTCCTGACCCTGATGGACCGATGATGCAGAGCACCTCTTTGTTCCTCACCTCAAGGTCTATTCCCTTCAGGACCTCAAGGGTCCCGAACCTTTTCTTTAATCCCGTTACTTTTATCATAGTCCTAACTTCCTTTCAACGTACTCTCCAAGCAGCGAGATGGTCTTGATCATGATGAAGTACATGACACCGATGATGAAGTAGATCTCGAAGGAGTTGTAGGTTGCCGCGACGACAATCTGGCCTCTCTGGGTAAGTTCGCCCACGCCGATGACGGACAGGAGCGAGGTGTCCTTGAGGGAGATGATCATCTGGTTGATGAAGGCCGGAACCATGTTCTTGATGGCCTGCGGCAGGATGACCAGCTTCATGGTCTTGCTTTGGGAAAGTCCGAGACTCCTCGCCGCTTCCGTCTGTCCGATATTCACGGAAAGGATACCGCCTCTGAAGACTTCAGACATATAGGCACCGGCATTCAGGCTCATGATGATGATTCCCGCCGTGGTGTTATCTATCCTGATATTGAGGAGGTCCGGAAGTCCGAAATAGAGGAAGAACGCCTGGATGATGAGCGGCGTGCCTCGGATGATGTCGACATAGCCTTTGGACAGGATTTCCAGGATTCTCACCTTTGAAAGCCGCATCAGGCTCACGAAGAGTCCGATGAGCATGGCGAACATCAGGGAGAAAACGGTGATGTACAGGGTCATTCTCAGACCCTGTACAAGAACTGGAAGGCTATTCCTAAAAATCTCTATTAATTCCACTTCTACACCTCTTTTAAAATGATTTATTCAGCCAGGTACTTGTCGACGATTTTCTTGTATTCGCCGTTCGCTTTCAGTTTTGCCAGTCCGTCATTGAACATCTTCAGAAGCTCCGCGTTCGCGCCCTTCTTGACGATGAATCCGTAAGGTGTCGAAGTGACCTTCTCGCCTACGACCTGCAGTTCAGGATTGGCTTCTGTCTTGAACTTGTACGCCGCAACCGGGAAATCCTCGAAAGCGACATCCGCATTGCCTGAGGTCACAGCCTGGAACATTCCAGGTGTGTCATTGAAATACACGAGCGTCGCGCCATACTTGTCCTTGATGCTTTCCGCATATCCGGCTCCCGCTGTTCCCTTCTTTACAGAGAAGGTCTTGCCCTGGAGGTCCGCCTCGCTCTTGATGTCTGTTCCGACCTTTGCGACGATCGCCACACCGGAGTCATAGTAAGGCTCGGAGAAGTCCACTGTCTTCTTTCTGTCTTCTGTGATGCTGATCCCCGCGATTCCCGCATCGATCTGGTTCGCCTGGATTCCAGGTATGATTCCGCTGAAGTCCATTGGTTTGAGCTCATAGGTGAAACCTTCCGACTTGGAGATGGCTTCAAGAAGCTCGATATCTATTCCCACATATTTGCCGTTCTCTTCAAATTCGAACGGTGCATAGGTCGCATCCGTCGCGATGATATACTTCTTCGCCGCACCAGGGGTATTGCTTGCGCATCCCACCAGTACACTTACACTCAGGAGCAGGCAGGCAACACTGGCCAATAATTTCCTTTTCATGATTAATCCTCCTAAAATACATTCTAATTTGAATAATAATTTCTACAATCCTTCATTTGTTTTAAACCCTCAAAAGCATAAATCGATAATATTTGATTATTTATGCATTTTTAATTCAATTTTAGGATTAATATTACGTTATTTCTTCAATAGAGATAATTATACGTATATCCATTTAAAGCGTCAACCCCTATTTTGCAAGTTTTTATTTTTATTCCGTCATAATACGATTACAGCTCTATTTTTATGAATCTCTCATCAAATTCAGAAACAATTCATGAAATTGCATACACTTTCTTTCACACACGCACAGGTCACTGATAATTATTATACAATATTATATCACTTCAACCACTAAATTTACTCTTTGTTAGAGTTCCTGTATCAGATAACAATAATTTTACAAATTATTCCAACCCAGTTTTTATTAAAGCCTTATATTGGAATCAGTATCAATGTGGATATACTGACTTAAAAACCCAACATATATAATAAGGAGGAATAGAAATGAACTATTTCAATAACATTACCAACCGGTTCAGCCTGGGACTCCCAAGCTTTATCGAAGCACTTCTGCTCTTGCTGGTTGCTTTCCTTGTAGCTTATCTGGTCAAGAAACTGATCATGAATATCGGAAAGCGGACCAAGCTCACGAGGCACATGGGGAAAGCGGGCATGACCGAAAAGCCTGAGGATTCGCTGGAATTCTTTGGAAACCTTGGATTCCTCATCGTCTTCGTGCTCTTCCTTCCGGGTGTCTTCGCAAGACTGGGCCTGGAAAGCATCTCCGCACCAATCACCGGAATGCTCACAGGACTTCTGAACTTCATCCCTAACCTTCTGGGATCCATCCTGATCCTCGTCATCGGTGTCTTCATTGCACGGCTCGTCAAACAGCTTGCAATCGGACTGTTCGAAAGATTGAACGTGGACAGGTTCCAGGAGAAGATGAGGAGCAGAGGCGGAGAGCCTGTAGGCGAAGAGGTTTCCCTTTCCAATATCCTGGGGAACATCGTCTATATCCTGATCCTCATCCCTGTGATCATCGCTGCGCTGCAGGTCCTGAACATCAGCATCATCTCTGAACCTGCACTCAACATGCTGAACGCGATCTTCGTCATGATCCCGAACATCATCGCCGGTATCATCCTGATCATGCTCGGCATCTTCATCGCAAAGCTGGTCGCCGACCTCATCTTCAACCTGCTGGCAGGCATGGGCCTCAACAGCAAGGTCAACCAGATGATCGACGACTCCAGGGCTTCAAACATCAACCTGGAACGGATCATCAGTGAAGCCGTCCGATACATCATCATCCTGATCCTGACCGTTGAGGCTTTCAACGTGATGAATCTTGGAATCCTGGAGAATATCGGCTCAGCCATCCTGCTGTATCTGCCACTCGTCCTTTCCGCAGGCCTGATCCTTCTGGGCGGCTACGTCCTGGGCATGCTTGCGAAATCGGCCATCCACAAGAATTTCCCAGATGCGCGACTTCTCGGTAACGTTGTACAGTACGTCATCATCGGACTGGCCGCATTCATGGCCCTTTCTGAACTGGGAATCGCTGACTACTTCATCAACATCGCGTTCATCGCGATCGTCGCCGCAGCAGCAGTGGCCTTTGCCCTCTCCTTCGGAATCGGAGGCAGGGACTTCGCAAGGAGCATGCTGAAAAAAGCGGAGACCAAGCTTGACGATGCGGGTCAGATGATCAAGGAGAAAAAGCCTGAAATGGAGAAGAACATGGACAGGAACAAGGAGAAGGACATGGACAAGGACATGGATTCCTCCTACCGTCCCGTAGATGATATGAAATTCAACCCATCAGGCGATCCTACGACGAAACCTCCAGGTGGAACGTATCCTGGAAACACCATGGATCCAACCACAAAACCTATGGATGCTCCTGGTAGCGGACCCAACGACCCCTTCCAGAGGTAATCTGTGGTAGAATAAAATCAAATAGAATCACCATAAAGAGGATTCATTTTGAATGCTCTTTATCAACTCCCGTACACAGGACTCCCGTACTCACTTTCCATTTGTCATCCCCAATGCGCATCTATGCCTTAATCCTGGTCCGGTCCCTTCCGCTTCCATCCCCTATCGGGTCTTATAAAGGAAAGGAAGACGGAACCCGTCCCAGCGACCCGGCATCTCATGCCCCTTCCCTGACAGCAGGGAGAAGCAAAAACTGACATGACGGATGCAAGCCATGTCGCTACATGA
>DATISI010000206.1:0-2369 GCA_035581745.1 Clostridiaceae bacterium | reverse complement strand
GAAAGATACAATCCATACGCTGTACGCGTACAGAGAACAAGCGTACCTTTTCATCACCTCCCGTCTTTTGCCGGATCAGGTACGAAGGGCAACACCCCTCCTGACAATCGCAACCACTCAGATGAGGGATGGTCCACCTTCCGGACGTCAGGAATCCCACCGCGGCTGTAGACTGACTGCCACGGTGGGATTCCTGCTTATTTCGATATTGCCTGAATGCATTTTTCAATGTCATTTCTTCATGTGCCTTATCGTCATGCTTACCTTTTTTTCTATTGTTCCTTCTTCTCCAGCTTTACAACCGTCTTGCAGGTCTCAACGGAGCATTCAAGATAAGCGCCTTCCTTCTTGGAGTACTTCTTGTACATGAGTCCTCCACAGACCGGGCACTTGTCCTTCACCGGCTCATACCAGCTGACATAGTTGCAGTCAGGATATCTCGAGCAGCCAAAGAATTTCCTGCCCTTCCTGGATTTCCTTCCTACGACTTCCCCGATCTCACAGGTCGGGCATGGCACGCCAAGCTTCTCCACGATCGGTTTGGTGTTCGTGCATTCCGGATAACCGGAGCAGGCGAGGAATTTCCCGAACCTGCCATTCTTGATGACGAAGTTCTTTCCGCATTTCTCGCAGATCTCATCGGTGATCTCGTCTTCGATGGTGATCTTGGATACCTTGCTCTCCGCATATTCGATGTCCTTCTTCAGAGGCACATAGAAGCCACCTACGACTTCTGTCCAGTTGTCATTTCCTTCCTCGATACGGTCGAGCTTCTCTTCCATGGCTGCGGTGAACTCCACGTCCACGACATCCTTGAAGTATTCCGTCATGATGGAATTGACAATCTTTCCAAGGTCGGTCGGCAGAAGGTTCCGCTTCTCCCGCTCCACATACTGTCTGTCCAGCAGTGTGGTGATGGTTGGGGAATAGGTGGATGGTCTTCCGATTCCGAGTTCTTCGAGGATCTTGATGAAGGATGCCTCGGTGTATCTTGCCGGAGGCTGGGTGAAATGCTGCTCAGGAAGGATCTTGTCCTTCTTCAGCTTCTCGCCTTCAGCCAGGTCCGGAATCAGGGTGTTCTCTTCTTCCTCATCGTTCTTGTCCTCATATAGCTTCATGAAACCATCGAAGGCAACGGAGGATCCGCTTGCTCTCAGGAGATAGTCTCCGTTCCCGACTTCGAGGCTGATGGTGTTCAGTTTCGCGGATTCCATCTGGCTCGCAAGGAACCGCTCCCAGATCAGCTTGTAGAGCCTGTATTCCTCATCCTTGAGGCTGCCCTTCACAATCTCAGGGGTCAGGTTCACATTGGAAGGTCTGATGGCCTCATGGGCGTCCTGGGCACTCTTCTTGCCCTTGTAGACCTTCGGGGTCTCCGGATAGTATTCCTTGCCGAAGGTGTTCACGATGAACTCCCTAGCGGCATTCTGCGCTTCGTCCGAGATCCTCACCGAGTCTGTCCTCATGTAGGTGATGAGTCCCACGGTTCCGTGGCCCTTCACATCGATACCTTCATAGAGTCTCTGTGCGATGCTCATCGTCCTTCTCGCCTGATAGTTCATTCGCCTTGAGGCTTCCTGCTGCAGGGTGGAGGTGATGAACGGAGCGTTGGCGTTCTTCTGCTTCGTCCCCTTCTTCAGGCTCTTCACGATGAATTCTCCTGCTTCAAGGTCCTTCTTTATTTTTTCCGCTTCTTCTTTCGTATTGATCTCGATCTTCTTTCCCTTGTACTGGGCAAGTTTGGTCGTGATCTTCTTCGCATCCTTCATGAGGATCGCGTCGATGCTCCAGTAGTCCTTGGTGACGAACTTCTCGATCTCCGCTTCCCTGTCACAGATCAGCTTGAGCGCGACAGACTGGACCCTTCCTGCGGACAGGCCCCATTTCACATTCTTCCACAGGATCGGACTGATCTCATAACCCACGAGACGGTCCAGTACCCTTCTGGCCTGCTGGGCATCGAAGAGGTTCTCATCGATGGGTCTTGCCAGCTTGATGGAATTCTTGACGGCATCCTTGGTGATCTCATTGAATACGATCCTGACATTGTCCTTGGGATTGATGTTCAGGATTTTCGCGAGGTGGAAGCTGATGGCTTCCCCTTCGCGGTCGGGGTCAGTCGCGAGATAGATCTTGTCTGACTTTTTGGCCAGTTTCTTCAGATTGTCAATCAAATCGCCCTTCCCTCTGATGGTGATGTACTTGGGTTCAAAGTTGTTGTCCACATTGACACCCAGCTGGCTTTTCGGAAGGTCACGGATATGCCCCATGGAGGCCTCCACAACGTAGTCCTTCCCCAGATACTTCTTTATCGTTTTCGCTTTTGCAGGTGATTCAACGATCACCAGTTTCTGACTCATATATATCCC
>DATISI010000205.1:0-5116 GCA_035581745.1 Clostridiaceae bacterium | reverse complement strand
CTCCTCGAGTTCTTTGCGGGTCTCCACATCGCTCTTCATATCCTTGTAGCGCATGATGTCCGAATCATCACATTCAAAAATCTTCGCGTAGAACGTCATGGCTTCTTCGGCATTCCCCTCGAAATACAGGTATGGGACAATCTTTGTGATCATGACAAAATCTCCTTCCATCCTATTCTTATTGGTCATATGCTTCTCATGCTATTGTACGCCGCCATCAAGAATCAGGCATGAGGAATCCGTAATCTTTGTATGAACAGCAGAACTCCAGAATAGCCTTCAAGAAGACCAGCTGATTTGTAATCAGCTGGTCTAAGGCGCGAAAGGGCTCCGGTCTCCCGGAGCCCTGAGGCTTTTATGTGATGTTGATGTTCCTGTCCCAGTGCCTGTGCTTGGCGATGGCTTCGATGAAGGTGTCAGGCGTCATGCCCTTACCCTCTTCGAGGAGCACACCCGGCTGTCCCTTCATGGCAGGTTTCAGGAGTTCCGCACCGGCAGATGTGACCGCCAGTGGTGTGAAGTGCATATAAGTCTCCTGGATGTACTTCGCGGTCTCTTTCTTCTCCATGTCGGTGGCATCCTTTCCGATGTTGACGTAGATGCCGTCCAGCACAACAGGGTCCATGGTGGTGAACGTAGCTTTTGGCTCCGTTTTCCCGCCGCTCTCATCTGCTACAGGAGAAAGTTTGCTGCTGATGACGACTGTCTGCACTTTGGCATCCTTCATCGCCTTCATCATTCCTTCCAGTGCCTTACCGTTGAATCCCTCTGTGATGAGGATTCCAATCTTCAGGGTGTCAGGCTTCATGATGGTGTTCATCTGGCTCAGTGCCGGTGATACCTTGTCATACTTCACCTGTTCGCCTTTTGGCGGTTCGGCTCCGATGTTCTTCGCGACCTCTGTCATCATGTCGATGTTCACATGGCCGAACATCTCGACCACCTGCTGTCTGATGTCCTTGCTCTCGACCTTTCCAAGCTCGAAGCTGAAGGCCTCGATGATATGCTTCTTCTCCACGTCGGTCATGCTGTTGTAGAACATGGCGGTCTGGGAGAAGTGGTCCTTGAAGCTGTCGCTCCTCGCCCGGATCTTCTTGCCTTCGATCTTCTCCATGTACGGCTCGAAGCCGCCCTGGTCCGGAGGCGTCACATCAGGTTTGTTATCCGCGATGCTGTTGTTATGGTAAGCGACCCTGCCCTGATTGATCGTCATCCTGTGATACCCGTCACGCTGGTTGTTGGTGTACGGTACAATCGGACGGTTGATCGGGATCTCATGGAAGTTAGGTCCGCCCAGGCGGATGAGCTGCGTGTCCGTATAGGAGAACAGCCTTCCCTGGAGAAGCGGGTCATTCGTGAAGTCGATACCTGGAACCACATGTCCTGGATGGAATGCGGCCTGCTCGACCTCTGCGAAGAAATTGTCCACGTTACGGTTCAGGGTGATCTTTCCAAAGATCTTCACCGGGACATCTTCCTCAGGCCAGATCTTCGTCGCATCGAGGATGTCGAAATCGACCATGTCCTCCTGACCTTCGGGAATCATCTGCACACCGAAGTCATATTCCGCGAAGTCTCCGTTCTGTATGGCTTCCTGGAGGTCCTTCCTGTTGAAGTCCGGATCCTTTCCTGCAATCTTCTGGGTCTCATCCCATACCAGGGAGTGGATGCCCAGTTTTGGTTTCATATGGAACTTCACGAAGGTTGATTTGCCTTCGGCATTGATGAACCTGAAGGTATGGACGCCGAAGCCTTCCATCATCCTGTAGCTTCTTGGGAGTGCCCTGTCCGACATCGCCCAGATGACCGTATGTGCGGATTCCTGGTTGTTCGCGACGAAGTCCCAGAAGGTGTCATGGGCCGCGGATGCCTGTGGAACCTCGTTATGGGGCTCCGGCTTGATGGCATGCACGAGGTCAGGGAACTTGATCGCATCCTGGATGAAGAACACCGGCATGTTGTTTCCAACGATGTCGTAGTTGCCTTCCTGCGTATAGAACTTCAACGCGACGCCACGGACATCCCTGATCGTGTCAGCGGAACCCCTGAAGCCTACAACGGTTGAGAAACGCACGAACATCGGTGTTTTGGTCCCGACTTCCTGCATGAAATGTGCCTTGGTGAATTCCTTCATCGATTCGGTGAGTTCAAACACACCAAGAACGCCCGTACCTCTCGCATGGACAATCCTCTCCGGGATACGTTCATGGTCGAAATGGGTGATTTTCTCTCTGAAATGGAAATCCTCCATGAGCGTTGGACCTCTCTCCCCAGCTTTGAGGGAGAATTCATCCTCCGCCATCTTCACGCCCTGGTTCGTGGTGAGGCTGCCTTCCTTGTCGTCCACCGTGAACATCTCGAGCTGCTCATCCTTGGCACTCTTCTCGACAGGTTCAGGACTCTTCGGTGGCTTATCCCCCGCCATTTTCTTCTCCTCTTCACTCATCTTCTCCATCGCCTTTCCGGCAACCGGGGATTTGATCGGGTCCTTCCTCATTTCCTTATCCTTCTTGTTATCCATCGTAACACTCCTTTCTCTTCTTCTGTGACAGTCGCATGCACTTTCCCTCAGGCGTTTCCTGATGAGGTCACGCATCTCATGGATGTGTCTTTTCCCTAATGCGGTGTCTACTTGTCCCACTTCTTCTCATCAGTTAGTATCATCCTATCGATAAAATATCATCTTGGGATTAAGTTAATGTTAACGATTTCTAAACTAGGACATCTTCTTCTGATTCGATCGTTTCTCTGTCTTCACTTTTCCTCTCCTGCATGCTCCCCTCTTCAACCCTTTTCACACTCCCAAAGCCTTCCTCTTCTTTCATTTCCGTATCTTTACTGATGCCGGCTGTCGCCTGCCATAGGCTTTTCTCTTCCCTCCCTGAATCTACCTCTTCCTGGCTTTCATGACGAAGAAGACCCGGGCTGTAGACTTCACCTGTCTTCTGATATGCTCCCCTTATAGTAGACAGTGAAATAACTAAACTGTTTATGATAGGGGGAGCATTTATTATGGGGAAAAGATCCAAGTTCAGTCAGGAGAAGAAACTGGAGATTGTAAGGGCATACCTGGAGGGGAAGGCATCAAGTGGGGAACTGGCCAGGAGGTATGGCTGTAATGGCAGAACCGTGCGCTCCTGGGTGGAGCAGTACCTGGTCCAGGGAGAGGAAGCCTTCAGGGAAAGCGACAGGAACAAGGTCTACACATCCGAATTCAAGCAGCTGGTCGTTGAAGAGTATCAGAGAGGCGGAATCAGCCTGAGAGCCGTGGCTATAAAGCACAATATCCATGGAACAAGACAGGTAGAGTGCTGGATAAAACGGTATAATGGTCATGAAGAACTCAGGTCCTACAAGAGGACGGATGGAGGAGTCGACATGACCAAGGGAAGGAAGACAACCTATGAGGAACGGGTCGAGATCGTGGAGTACTGCCTGAAGAACGGGGAGGACTATACCGCTGCGGCAGAGAAATATGCGGTGCCCTACGGCCGGGTATACGACTGGGTGAAGAAATACAACAAGGGAGGCGTCGCAGCCCTGAAGGACAACCGGGGCAAGGGCAAGGACATCGAGGACATGGACGAGACAGAACGCCTTGCGGCGGAGAACAGGCTTCTCCGGGCAAGGATAGAACGTCTGGAGATCGAGATCGAGTTTAAAAAAAAACTGGAAGAGGTCCGTATGCGTCTGGAATCTGGTACAAGGCGGAAGAAATAGCCTATGTGGCCATCCAGGACACCGTGGCGTGCAAGGGCCTTCCGGTGTCCCTCCTCTGCACGGTCGCAGGCGTAGCCCGATCCGGCTACTACAAGTGGCTCAAAAGGCCTGAAGCTCAGGGGCCCTCGGAAGAGGACTGGCTGTGCGCGAAGATCCTCGAGTACTACATGGCCCATGACAGGACCTTCGGGTACCGCAGGATGACCATGCACATCAACCGGGACCACAAGTGCGCCTATAACCCCAAAAGGATACGCCGCCTGATGAGGCGCATGGGCCTCAAGTCGGTCATCCGACGCAAGAAGCGGACCTATGTCCCAAGCACGCCCCAGGTCACCGCGGAGAACGTCCTGGGCCGTGACTTCCACGCCGACAGGCCGAACCAGAAGTGGCTCACCGATGTCACGGAGTTCAAGTACGGCATCGACAGGAAGGCGTACCTCAGCGCGATCCTTGACCTTGGGGACAACAGCATCGTCTCCTTCGTCCTCGGACACAGCAACAACAACGACCTGGTCTTCAAGACCTTCTCCCTTGCGGTGGAAGAGAACCCGGACGCAAGTCCGCTGTTCCACAGTGACCGTGGGTTCCAGTACACCTCCAAGACCTTCAA
The DNA here is from genome assembly GCA_035581745.1 of Clostridiaceae bacterium. Classification (GTDB taxonomy): domain Bacteria; phylum Bacillota; class Clostridia; order Clostridiales; family Clostridiaceae; genus Youngiibacter. The sequence continues at coordinate 783 of DATISI010000205.1, read as the reverse complement.
GAAGATGCTGGATGAGGCCGGCTGCACCCAGAGCATGTCCAGGGTGGGACGATGCCTCGACAATGCGCCCATGGAAGGCTTCTGGGGCACACTGAAGTGCGAGATGTACTACCTGAACAAGTTCGGCACCTATGAGGAACTCGAAGCGGCAGTGGCGGCGTACATCCACTACTACAACAACGGACGTTACCAGGCGAAGCACAAGAGCCTAGCTCCTCTTGAAGTGAGGAACCAGGCCCTTGCAGCATAGTATCTAATTTTCTTTTTTTCACTGTCCACTTGACAGGGAGCAGTTCACTGCGGAGGGAACGGGTCATTCTTCTTCCTGTATCCGATGGGGAAGGTTTTATCTTCCTTCTCATCAGGAGAATCCTCTTATTTCACGTTGGCGTCATTCCAGTCCTTGAGGAAGCGCTCGATTCCGGCATCCGTGAGTGGATGAGTCAAAGATTCCATCAGCACCTTGTAAGGCACGGTTGCGATATGTGCACCCGCGACGGCGGAACGCTGAAGATGGATCTTGTTCCTGATGCTTGCCGAGATGACTTCTGTCTCGATCCCGTAGTTATCGAAGATGTAGATGATTTCCTCTACAAGAGCTATCCCATCAAGCCCGATGTCGTCCAGCCTGCCCACGAATGGGGAGACATAGGATGCACCTGCCCTCGCCGCAGCGAGCGCCTGGGCGGATGTGAAGATGAGGGTGACATTGGTCTTGATCCCTTCCTTGTGCAGCCTGGAGACGGCCTTCAGGCCTTCCGCAGTCATGGGGACCTTGACGAT
>DATISI010000204.1:0-4161 GCA_035581745.1 Clostridiaceae bacterium | reverse complement strand
CGAAGAACGTGAAGAGGTCCTTGTTCTCTTCCAGCAGGTCCTCCTCATAGAGGTATTCCTTCGTGGTCGTTCCTCTTGGATGGTTTCCACCCGCGCCATTCAGGAGCAGTTCACAGGGTCCGAACTTTGCGAGGACTTCCTCGTGCGCAGCCTTCAGGCTCTCCTTGTTCAGGACGTCAGCCTGGACACCGATGCAGATTCCGCCTTCGGCTGTGATTTCCTCAGCCTTCTTCTGTGCGAATTCCAGGTTCCTGTCCAGGACAGCGACCTTCGCGCCTGATGCCGCAAGCGCAGCCGACCAGTATCCTCCGAGAACGCCTGCTCCTCCTGTGACGACACAGACCTTGTCCTTGAGATTGACTTGTAGTGGTAGATTCATTTCATTCACTCCTTGCTTAATCATTTGATCCATTCTTCTTTGGTTTCCCATCCGGGGTCTTCTCTTTAGTTACTCTTCTTACTATCTTTTGTTGCTATCTTTTGTTTGCTATCTTTTGTTTCTATCTTTTGTTTGCTATCTTTTGCTTATTCTTTTTTAATTCTTGTGTCTGCTGTCTTTTCTTCCTTCGGAGGTCCTATGGTTCCTTCGTTCCATCAGCTGAACTTTGATTGGGGTTTCCACAGGACACGTCGTCAGGATTTCATCATGGGTTGCTCTTCATGGATGTCTTCATTGGTATTTCTATAGCGGAATCTCTTCTTTAGGACTTCATCCCGGCCATCTTCTCTTTTGTGTCTCATTTTTCCAGTTTTTCATTCGTGTCTCTTCAGCGATATTCTTCATTAGTTTCTATCCATCGGTATCCTTTATGGAGACCGCTCTGGAACGCTGTAGGAATCCTTTAAGGCTCGGGTCTGTGTTTGAGAAGCCTACTTCATGGTCTTCTCTAGTGTCTCCCATATGCCTGCGATGTATGAGGCGCCGAGCGCTCTGTCGAAGAGCCCGTATCCCGGTCTTCCTGTCTCGCCCCAGATCATCCTGCCATGGTCAGGCCTGATGTAGCCGTCGAAGCCGTTCTTGTACAACGCTGCGATGATCTCCACGATGTCCATGGAGCCGTAGGAGGAATGGTGCGCTGTCTCCTCGAAGCTTGCACCGTCTTCCAGGAGCTTCACGTTCCGGATGTGCATGAAGTGGATCCTTCCCATGGCTGCGAACTTGCCCACCATCTTTGGGATGTCGTTGAAGGCTCCGCTTCCAAGTGACCCTGTGCAGAAGGTCAGCCCGTTGTATTCGCTGTCGTAGAGTTTGAGGAACCTGTCGAGGTTCGCTTCGTTGGTGATGATCCTTGGAAGTCCGAAGATCGGATATGGTGGATCGTCTGGATGGATGGCCATCTTGACGCCTGCCGCTTCAGCGACGGGGATGATCTCATTCAGGAAATATCCGAGGTTGGTCCAGAGGTCTTCTTCTGTGATCTTGGAGTACTTCTCGAAGATGTCCGCAAGACCTTCCTTGGTATAGCTGGCATCCCAGCCTGGAAGGGAGAGTTCTCCGGTCAGGGGGTCCATCTTCTCGAGCTGTTCCCTGTAGTAGACAAGTGCTGTGGACCCGTCCTCATGGACCTTGTCCAGCTGTGTCCTTGTCCAGTCGAAGACCGGCATGAAGTTGTAGCAGATGACCTTGACGCCTGCGGCTCCGAGGTTTCTGATGTTCTCCTTGTAGTTCTCGATGTACTTCTCTCTTGTCGGGAGGCCGAGCTTGATGTCCTCATGGACAGGCACGCTCTCGATGACCTCGAAATGGAGTCCGTTGTCCTCGACGGACTTCTTCAGCTTCTCTATGCTTTCCACCGGCCACTTCTCCCCAACGGGAACGTCATAGATTGCGGTGACGATGCTGTGCATGGTGGGGATCTGCCTGATGTATCCGATCTTCACGGGGTCTTCCTGTCCGTACCATCTGAATGATAATTTCATCTTATTCATCTCCTAAATATGTAATGATGTTCTTGTAGCATATGCCTTCGACGATATCCTTCAGGATATCCGGGTCATTCTCGAACTGTCCGGTCTCCACGAGGTCTCCGACATAGTCACAGAGGATCCTCCTGAAGTAGTCATGCCGTACATAGGACAGGAAGCTCCTGGAATCTGTCAGCATTCCGATGAAGTCCGCCAGCATGCCCTGGTTCGCCAGGGACTGGAAGTGGCTCATGAAGCCTTCCTTGTGGTCATTGAACCACCATGGTGCGCCGTGCTGGATCTTGCCTGGCGTCGCATCCACCGCGTAGCAGTGTGGAAGCGTGGACAGGACCAGGTTGTCTTTCGCGTTCAGGGTATACAGGATGGTCTTCGGGAGCTGGCCCTTTCCATCCATGGTGCCCAGGAGGTTCGACATCGGCATCGCGATGCTGTGGTCGTTCATGATGTCGAATCCGGCGTCCGCGCCGAGTTCCTCGAACATCCTCGGGTTGTTGTTCCGGAGGGCTCCAAGATGGAGCTGCATGACCAGGCCGTTCTTATTATAGAATGCTGCGAGGTGGACCATGGTCTGGTTCTTGAACTTCTCCGCTTCATTGAAGGTGACTTCCTGCCCTGTAAGGACCTTGTCGAAGATCATGGCGACCTCCGCATCATCCTGCCGGGTGTCCGTGACGATTTCCAGCGAGTGGTCTGACAGGAGGCATCCCGCTTCCCTGAAGTATGCCACCCTTTTTGACAGGGCTTCCAGGAACGACGCATAGGAGTCGACCTTTGTTCCGGAGACCTCTGAAAGCTTCTTCAGATAATCCGCATAATCGGGACTGCTGAGTTTGAGTGCCCTATCCGGTCTGAAGGTCGGAAGCACCTTGAACGGGTATCCCTTCCCTTTGATCTTCTTGTGGTATCCGAGGTCATCAAGCGGGTCATCCGTGGTGCAGATCAGTTTCACATTCGAATCCGTGATCATCTTCACCGGGGAGAGTTCTTCCCTCTTGATCTTCCTGTTGCAGAAATGGTAGATCTCCACAGCGTTATTCTCGTTCAGCGCTTCCTTGATATCGAAATACGTCTGGAGCTCCATGTTCGCCCAGTGGTAGAGCGGGCTTCCGATGAGCCTTCCACAGGTCTTTCCCCACATCTTGAACTTGTCGATTCCGGGAGCATCGCCTGTGATGTACTTCTCAGGGACGCCGGCGTATCTCAGCGCTCTCCATTTATAGTGGTCAAACTGAAGCCAGATCGAGGTGATGTCCGTGAACTGCCTGTCCTCGTAGATCTCCTGGGCTGAAAGATGACAGTGATAATCGTAAATCGGTGCTTTTTTTGCAAATCGTTCGTAGAGTGTCTTAGCGGTATCTGAATTCAGCATGAAATGATCAGACAAATCGATTCCTCCTTGTCGGGAGCCCTTACAGCTTCCTTTGTGTTGATTTTATTATAGCAACAATTGGATTTTTCCTATTTTGATTTATTGCTCAAGAACTTGCAATAATTGCTATTAATCCCCTCCCTGGTTTTTATTTCCCAAGGGCTATTGACTTTCGTTTTCACCACCCTATAATAAGGGTATAAGAAATGAAACTGTGTTCCACGATGTGAAATTATAGGAGGAAAATGTATTATGAATGAAATCTTACAGAAGATCCAGAAGATCGGTATCGTCCCCGTAGTGGTCCTTGAGCGTGCAGAAGATGCCGTTCCCCTCGCGAAAGCGCTTGTCGAAGGCGGCCTTCCCTGTGCGGAAGTCACATTCAGGACAGCAGCAGCGCGCGATTCCATCAAGGCGATGACCGAAGCCTTTCCTGACATGCTGGTCGGAGCCGGTACCGTCCTGACTACTGAGCAGGTCGACCAGGCTGTAGCCGCAGGCGCATCCTTCATTGTAAGCCCGGGCCTCAACCCTTCCATCGTGAAGTACTGTACCGAAAACAACATCCCCATCGTCCCAGGTGCGACAAACCCCAGCGACATCGAAATCGCCATCACCTACGGACTCGATGTGGTCAAGTTCTTCCCTGCTGAAGCCTCAGGCGGCCTGAACATGATCAAGGCACTCGCCGGACCCTATGTCGGGATGAAGTTCATGCCAACTGGAGGAATCAATGCGGACAACCTGAAGTCCTACCTGGACTTCCCTAAAATCGTCGCATGCGGCGGAAGCTGGATGGTCAGCCCTGAACTGATCAAGGCAGGAAAGTTCGATGAGATCCGCGCCCTGACCAAGAAGGCCATCAT
>DATISI010000203.1:0-2662 GCA_035581745.1 Clostridiaceae bacterium | reverse complement strand
GTGGTCATCTTCTTCATCATAATTCACATCCACCACCTCGTGGTTCTGTCTGAAGAAGTCCTCATCCTGTACACTTTTTACCTGATTGTCTATGACCGGGTCATTTGTCGTCTCTGTCGGTCTGGCCTCATAGGGCTTCCGGTAAGCCTCCCCATTCCCTTCTGGTCTGCCTGAATAGCTGCTGCTTCCGCGGCTCGTGAAAGGTCTCAGGAGACTCTTCACTACAAACCAGATGAACCCGAAAATCAGCAGGTAGGGTAGAAGGGTTACGGCGAAAGTGAGCACCAGGATAAGCATGATGATCAGGAATATCCCTGATCCCCCGTTTCCAAAAAATATCATTCTTAGCGACTCTTCCTGCAGGTCCCCTGTTCCAGTTGTCTGGTTTGGACAAACCCCGAAGAATCTAATCTCCTTTACCTTATAATGAGGCCTTTTCATCAGCCCGAATCCATAAAGCCATCTTATCAGGGAATCATTAAAGAAAGATTAAAGGGAACGGAGGTGACCCGATTCAACGTTCCCTTTCGAACCTTGAACGAGACACCTCCGCTGACCATCACATGTCTTATGGCTTCACAGCCTCGAAAGCTCCTGGCTGATCCTGGCCGCGAGCCTGGCGTTGTTGTAGACCAGCTGGATGTTCGCATCCAGGGAGTCCCCACCGGTGATCTCCTGGATCTTCGCGAGCAGGAATGGTGTGGTCTCCTTCCCCTTCACGCCCAGGCTCTGGGCTTCGACCAGTGCCTTGTCGATGACCCTTGCGATGACCTCGCTGTCCATGGCGTATTCCTCTGGGATCGGATTCGCGATCACGGCACCTCCATCGAGACCCAGGTCCCATTTCACCTTCAGTGCTTCCGCGATTTCCTTTGGTTCATCCATCCTGTAGTCCACGTGGAATCCGCTCTTCCTTGTGAAGAATGCAGGCAGCTCGTCGGTTCCGAAACCGATGACCGGTACGCCCTTTGTCTCCAGGTATTCCAGGGTGAGTCCGAGGTCGAGGATGGATTTCGCCCCTGCGCAGACTACCGCGACATTGGTGATGGCGAACTCATCAAGGTCCGCCGAGATATCCATGGTCGTCTCTGCCCCTCTGTGCACCCCGCCTATTCCACCGGTCGCGAAGATCCTGATCCCGGCAAGTGCCGCGATGATCATCGTGGAGGCGACAGTCGTCGCGCCATCCGCCTTCCTCGATACCATGAACGGGATATCCCGCCTTGACGCTTTGGCGACATCCCTGCTGCTTCCGAGGTATTCGACCTCTTCCCGTGTCAGTCCGGCTTTCAGCCTTCCTTTAAGGATGGCGATCGTTGCAGGGACCGCACCGTTCTCACGGATCACTTCCTCCACCCGAAGGGCTGTCTCGACATTCCTCGGGTACGGCATCCCATGGGCGATGATGGTGGATTCCAATGCGACCACCGGTCTTCCATTCTCCAGGGCTTCCCTTACCTCATCGGAGAGGTCGAGATATTTTTCAAGTTCCTTATAAGTCTTCATAATTCTCCTCCAGTGCCTGGTTGATCATCTCAACAGACATTTCTTTACTGATCGTATCCTTTGACGCCATGGAGACAAGGGACGCTCCGGTGGAGAAGATCGTCTTCTCCCGGATCCCATACCCCATCAGCTCCGCGTACACGAGCCCGCTGTGGAAGGCATCGCCTGCCCCAGTCGCATTGACGACCTTCGCCGCCTTTGCTTTCACGACGCCTTTCTCTCTCCCATCGCTGTAGTATACGCCATCCTTCCCCAGGGAGATGAAGACATTCTTCACCCCTTTATCGAGGAACCACGACGCGGAACGCTCCATATCCTCACGGGTGAAAATTGTGATCCCAGTCAGGGCCTCCGCTTCAAGCCTGTTTGGCTTCACGGTATGGAATTCACCGATGATGTCCCGTGCCCGCATCGCTTTCGTCACCGAAACGGTATCGAGGAACTTCATGTGCCCCTTCAGGGCGGAAACCCCGTAGCGCAGCACCTCTTCATCGAGGTTGGTGTCAAATACCGTCAGGAGTCCCTTCTCGATGATCTTGCGGTTCAGTTTGAGGTATTCCGGCTTGAGCTGATGGAAAATATCCAGATAGGAGATGGCGACGGTCATGTCCTTGTGCTCGTCAAGAATGGACAGATAGGTTCCGGTCCCATGGTTGCCCAGCTTCCGTACATGGCTGACGTCGATCCCGATCGTGGCCGACTCCGTCAGCAGCCGTTCCCCTGCGAGATCGTCTCCCACAATGGAAAACAACTTGGTGTTCACCCCAAGCCTCACCAGGTTCTCCGCGATGTTCCTTCCCACGCCTCCCAGGGAGGTATGGACGATACCGGGATTCGAGTCTTTTCCAATCAGCCCCTTGAAAGGGACTCCGGAGATATCCACATTGGCGCCGCCCACCACGGAGACGTATTCCTTCTCCTCGATGACATAGCCTTTTCCCTTGATGATCCCTTTCCGGATCAGGTTCGTGATATGGACAGCGACAGAGGACCTTGTGATCCTGAGTTCATCCGCGATCTCCTGCTGGGAGACCAGGGGGTCCCTTTTGATGATGGCGATGATTTCCAGTTCACGTGCGGTCAATAGAATCTCCTCCTCATAATCAAGTCTAATTTGTAAACTAAAGCTTATTATATTCATATTTGCTTACTTAAT
>DATISI010000202.1:0-3769 GCA_035581745.1 Clostridiaceae bacterium | reverse complement strand
GAGGTCCGGGACATTCCACAAAACACCCGATATGTCTTCTCCTGGATCAGGGAATAGACATTGTGATATTTGTTCAAGGATAAAGACCTTTCCCGTTTGCTGGGACGTTAGACCGTCAGCATGCGGGGAAGGTCTTTTCATGTGTAGATTCATCCTATTTGATGTGCAGGATCTTGTCCGCGTGCGGAGACCTCAGCATGCTTGCCGAGGGCATCTTCGATCCGAGGAGGGGCGTGAGGTAATACCTGAAGGCATCGGTCACATGGTTGCCTTTGCCATTGATGAACTCTTCCGGCATGTACTTGGTCTTTCCAGCCACCTCCTGGAGCCTGGTCAGTTTGTAGTCCACGGAATAGTATCCGGTGCGGTGGATGGTGATGGAACCGTCGATATTGTGCCAGATGGCGAACTGGGCAGCCTTCTCTCCGACTTCACGGGCTTCCATCTGGTCGACATCCGATACACAGCCGAGGAAAGACCTCTGCAGGTAGCCGAAGGTGTCCGACCGTACCCGTTTGATCTTGAGATTGTCCTTGATGGAATGGGAGAGGAGGTCTCCCAAGGTTGCAGAAGCCGACAGTTCGACATTGCCGTGTGCATCCTTGGCTAAGTCGCCAAGCTTCGCTGCGATGGGCACCCCGTCCTCATCCCGGATCCCTTCCGAAACCGCGACAAGGCATCGTCCATACTGGTCATAGATTTTCTTCACATCCTGAAGGAACTCATCCATGATGAATTTCCTTTCAGGCAGGTAGATGAGATGGGGTCCGTCATCCGGATATTTCTGCGCGATGGAGGAAGCCGCAGTGAGGAATCCGGAGTTCCTGCCCATGACCACACCGATATGCACGCCTGGAAGTGCCCTGTTGTCCAGATTCAGGCCGATGAAGGCCTGTGCGACGAATTTCGCCGCAGAACCGTAGCCTGGGGTATGGTCATTCACGACCAGGTCGTTGTCTATGGTCTTGGGGATATGGATTGCCCGGAACTCATAGTTCGACTGCTCCGCCTGTTCATTGACAATCTTTACCGTGTCTGCAGAATCGTTTCCTCCGATATAGAAGAAGTAGCGGACATCGTGGGCTTTGAAGACATTGAAGATTTCCTTGCAATAGGCTTCATCAGGTTTGTCACGTGTGGAGAAAAGTGCGGAAGACGGTGTCACCGCGACTTCCTCGAGGTTGTGGGTGGTCTCCTGGGTAAGGTCGAGGAAATCCTCGTTCACGATTCCGGCGACGCCATTGATCGCTCCGTATACTTTGGAGATCTGGCGGAATTTCCTGGATTCCAGGACAACGCCAACCAGGGACTGGTTGATCACTGCTGTCGGGCCACCACCCTGGGCGACAACGACTTTTCCTTCAAGTTTCATGATATCATCACGACCTTTATATGGATTGATTTCAAGCAGGGTAAAACCTGTACGTATAGCCTTATCATAACATAATGCGGGAAAATACAGAATAGTCATAATTGTATGCCAATGCAAAATCTGTGGAAAATGGGAAATGAAATGCAGAAAAGAAAGGAAACGTCGGAAAATGGGAAAGGATCCGTAAAGTCTGAAGGTCCAGCTTCCTGAAGTCCTGATGCGACCCGGCAATCGGAAGACAGGAGAAGGAAGAATAGAAAACGGCCCCGGCTTCCGCTTGGAAACCTGGGCCGCATGATGAACAGGGGTAAAGGGTCAGACGCCTGGAGGCTCGAGCGTGATGAAACTGCTTTCCACAAGGCCATCCAGGAGCAGGAGGTCCTCAATGATGATCGTGATCACACAGGCATCCGGCTTGGTGGAGAATACCGACAGGTCGGGATTCCTCCGGACCAGCGCCTCTCGAAGGGCTTTCGCACGGTCTCCGCCCTCTTCCACGATGGCATGTCCATAGACCGTGAGCGCCTTGAGCTTTTCCTTCTCATCGGCGTCGGTCCGGGTATCGACTAGAAGACTGACCTGAGGATGGCTCATGATGTTCTGGTGTTTCGTGCTTCCCTTCATGGTCATGAGATAGACTTCGGTATAATCCCCATTGCAGACATACTGCATGAGGGAGCTGTTCGGTCGGCGGTCCCCACAGGTGGAGAGCACACAGAGATGATTCGAAGACAGGATCTTATGGGCGGTTTTTAACACAGGTGTCACCTCGCATTCAATTTAATCCGTATCGCCCCGTCGATGTGTCAAGAAAAATGGGGAGCCGGGGAGGCTGATAGGTGAAGAGGGCAAAGACCACGATGAGTAAAGCGGTCGCTGCGATAAAGGCGGGAACCGCCCAGCGGGGACCTCGGGCGTAACGATAGATGTGAACGGCGAGAAGCTGAGCGACCAGAAGGCTGATGGGCAGGGACAGGATATCCAGGAACAGGGAATGGATGCCCAGTGCTCCGGTATAGGTATAATAGAAAACCAGGATGAACAGCGGAGAGACAAAGAGGGAGGACATTCCAGAGAGGAACCACCGGTTCACATCTCCCTTGCCATGCCTGACGTACAGGACATATCCGAGGAGCCACCAGAAGAGCAGTGGCCAGAAAGCCAGCTTCAGATGCTCAAACACACTCTCATTGACCGGCAGGACAGCCGCAGTGAAAACGGGCCTTCCAAGACCTTCGAATGCGAAATGCATGGGTCCCGATATGAAGAGGATGAGGACAATCCCCATGTAGATCCACTGGACCGTCTGGTCCTTCCGGATTCCATCTCCACTCATTTCCATCGCCTCCAGTATCTCATAGGATAAGGCTCGGATTGATTTATGATACCATCATAGCACAAAGGGATGGTCACGATAAATAGGAGCGAAAAAACCATGCGGCAGCCCGGATACGGGATGAAACCCTGGCTTCGAGACTGGTGAATCGTAAGAGACCCATGTTCCAGGATTGGATACTAGCGGATCCCTGGAACAGAGGTCTCTTCAGATCTTACAGTCCAAAGGAGAGGATTCATCAGGAAGGGGGCTTTTTCCCGAATGTCTTCCTGAATTTGCTCTTGAGTCCTTTCGTTTCTTCTTCCTTCGGCTCCTTCAGATACTGCCGAAGGTCCAGTGAATCCTTTTTTGGGGGAGCGGTGACTTCCTCCAGGAGAGGAACTGGCGGAGCCTGTTCAGGAGTATCTTCCGCAGGGATTTCTTCCTGAGGAAGAGGAGGAACATCCGGAATTTCTGTCTGGAAGACGGGACCAGGCTGGTCACCAGGCTTCTCCAGGACGGACATTTCCTCTAAAGGGGGAGCTGAATCAGCTTTCGTCGAAGAAGACGATGTCAGGCTATCTGCTGCAGCCGGAGGGTCTTCTGAAGCCCTTTTTTCCAGGTTGCTGGAGGTTGCCCAGTCATCTGAATCCAGTATAGCTTCCGGTAAGGTTTCAGGAGTTGTCAATGGGTCTTCTTCCAAGGGCAGCACAAGGACCTCTTCCAGCAGAGGGTCTTCTTCCGCCATAAGACTGAGGTCCGCATCCTCTTCTATACCGAAGATCTCCTGCTCCTCGACGATATCTGCAAAGGGTGCATCAGCATCATCCGCGGATTCATCCGGTTCAAAAATGAAGGGGTCTGTCGGGTCCATCCAGATTTCATCCTGAAGATGGGATACCTGGCTGGGAGAAGTTGAAGGTATGGATTCTCCAGTGTCTTCATCAGCCTGCCCATAAGCTTCTCCATCTATTTCTATGGTCATTCCAATTCTGGATGCCGGTACATCCGGTTCCGCTTCAGGTTCAGGTTCCCTAGAACAATACGAGGGGTCCGGGAACACTTCAGGTGTCATGTCCGCT
>DATISI010000201.1:0-3204 GCA_035581745.1 Clostridiaceae bacterium | reverse complement strand
ATCCCTTTGAAGACATAATGAAACTAAGGGAATAACGTGTTGACACTGTATGGTTTATCCCTTATAATTAAATAGAACTAATGTTCGGTATACGGTAGATTGATAGGAGGACAAGTAATTGAATAATGTAAATCCCGATAAATTGAAAGCGCTGGAAGCAGCAATAAGCCAGATTGAGAAGCAGTTCGGAAAAGGTTCTGTCATGAAGCTCGGAGAAGAGGCGAACCACAGTCTGGAATCCATCCCCACAGGTTGTCTTGACCTGGATATCGCCCTAGGAATAGGCGGTATCCCTAAGGGAAGGATCATCGAGATCTATGGACCGGAGTCTTCAGGTAAGACCACGGTTTCCCTGCACATCATCGCAGAAGCACAGAAGCTGGGCGGCACAGCAGCGTTCATCGACGCCGAGCATGCCCTTGACCCACAGTACGCGAAGGTGCTGGGTGTCGACATCGACAACCTGCTCGTCTCACAGCCGGACACTGGAGAACAGGCCCTGGAGATTGCTGAAGCGCTCGTCAGGTCCAATGCCATCGACCTCATCGTTGTCGACTCCGTAGCGGCCCTTGTGCCTAGAGCGGAAATCGAAGGCGAGATGGGCGACAGCCACGTCGGCCTCCAGGCCAGACTGATGTCCCAGGCGCTGCGCAAGCTTGCGGGTACGGTCAACAAGACAAAATGCAGCATCATCTTCATCAACCAGCTGAGGGAGAAGGTCGGCGTCATGTTCGGTTCTCCTGAGGTCACCCCAGGAGGAAGAGCGCTCAAGTTCTATGCCTCCGTCAGACTCGACATCAGAAGGATCGACTCGATCAAGGCAGGAGATGCCATGATCGGTAACAGGACCAGGATCAAGGTCACCAAGAACAAGGTGGCGCCACCAGTCAGGATCGCCGAGTTCGACATCATGTACAACGGCGGAATCTCAAGAGAAGGCAATGTCATCGATGTCGGTGTCCGGGAGGACATCGTCCAGAAATCGGGCGCATGGTTCTCCTATGACGAGACCAGGCTGGGACAGGGTCGTGAGAATTCCAAGACCTATCTTGCTGAGAACAAGGACCTGCTCCTGGTGATCGAGAACAGGATCAGGGAGAAGTTCAACCTTCCACTCGCTAAGGCGGAAGTGAAGACTGAACCGAAGGAAGAAATCAAGGCTGAACCGAAGCTGACCAGGGCTGAAAAGAAGGTCCTGAAGGAAGTCTAGGAACAAGATCAAGATCCACGGATCCTCTGCATGGCAGAAGGTCTGTGGATCTTTCTCATATTGAGACAGGATGTCCAGAATCGGGGGATAACTTTCCCGTTTCCACGTGTTTTGTTTGACACAGACATCACCATAGGATACAATCAACTTGTATTGGTTTATCATTTATGTCAGTGAGAAGTATATGCACTTTCCAAGCTTTCGCATTTTAGCTTTATAAAAATGAGATTAAAAGCAAGGAGGTGTACAAATGAGCCCAGAACAGATCATGATTATAGGAACCGGTTTAGTGACCGTTATAATCGCTGGTGCCATTATTCTATATTTAGCAAAAACAAAGTTAAGTACTGCGCAGAACATACTCAGCAGTGCGGAAAAAGAGAGCATCAAGATTGTAGAAGATTCAAGAGCCAAAGTTGAGGCAATGAAGAAGGAGTCCATCCTTGAAGCCAAGGATGAGGTCCACAGGCTCAGAAATGACTTTGACAAGGATCTGCGAGAACGAAGAACTGAGATTCAGAGACTTGAAAGAAGGACCATCCAGAAAGAAGAGGCAATCGACAAGAAAACGGAACAGCTGGAGAAGAAAGAGGAGACCCTGAACAAGAAGCTACAGGACATCACCGACAAAGAGGTGAAGGCCGACGAGATGCTGAATGAAAGGAAATCCGAACTCGAAAGGATCGCCCTGCTCAGTCAGGAAGATGCCAAGAGGATTCTCCTGGACGAAGTGAGACATGAGATCGAGCATGAGACGGCCGTAATGGTCAAGGAGCTCGAAGCCAGGGCCAAGGATGAAGCGGACAAGAAGGCCAGGGAGATCATCACGACATCCATCCAGAGGTGTGCAGCGGACCATGTGTCTGAGACCACCGTACACGTCGTGGCACTTCCCAACGATGAGATGAAGGGACGTATCATAGGCAGAGAGGGAAGGAACATCAGGACCCTCGAGACACTCACAGGTGTCGACCTCATCATTGACGACACACCTGAAGCCGTCATCCTCTCGAGTTTCGACCCGATCAGGAGAGAGGTAGCCAGGCTGTCCCTTGAGAAACTGATTGTCGATGGAAGAATCCATCCGGCAAGAATCGAAGAGATGGTCGAGAAATCGAAGAAAGAAGTGGAAAACGAGATCAAGGAAGAAGGAGAACAAGCTTCCTTCGAGACTGGAATCCACGGAATCCACCCAGAGATTCTGAAGCTTCTGGGAAGACTCAAATTCAGGACAAGTTATGGACAGAACGTCCTCAAGCATTCCATCGAAGTCGCCAACCTCGCAGGCCTCATGGCCTCCGAACTCGGACTGGACGCGACGCTTGCGAAGAGAGCAGGACTGCTCCATGACATCGGTAAGGCCGTTGACCATGAAGTCGAAGGACCTCATGCAGTGATCGGTGCAGACCTCGCGAAGAAGTACCATGAGTCGGCCGCGGTCGTGAACGCCATTGGCGCACACCACGGAGATTTCGAGATGCAGACCCTTGAGGCAGTGCTTGTACAGGCAGCAGACGCGATATCCGCGGCAAGGCCTGGCGCAAGAAGAGAGACCCTCGAGAACTACATCAAGAGACTGACGAAACTGGAAGAAATCGCAAATTCATACGAAGGCGTAGAAAAGTCATATGCCATTCAAGCTGGTAGAGAAATCAGGATAATTGTTAAACCGGATGTTGTCGATGATGCAGGTGCCATGTCTATGGCCCGTAATATCGTCAAGCGGATTGAGAGCGAACTGGAGTATCCAGGACAGATCAAGATCAATGTCATCAGGGAAACCCGTTCGATCGACTACGCGAAATAGCAAGCAACAGGGAGATGTGAAGACATCTCCTTTTACTTTCCCCATTTTCCGGATTTCTGGTTTGTTTTCCTTTCCTCACCTGGAGCCTGACCTTCAGGCACAGGAGAAGACCAGGAATCCTCAGGAAGCTCCGCAGCCTCCCACCCTCGACCGAGACCATCATCCTTCTGAGCCCGAGTCAGGCAGA
>DATISI010000200.1:0-2924 GCA_035581745.1 Clostridiaceae bacterium | reverse complement strand
TGACAATACTTTTTTCAGGCTGTGGAAAACTTCGGCATCCATACGCAAACCTTCGCGGAATGAAGGAGCGCCAATCGGGCGAATCATGAATTCCTGGAAAGCGATGGGAGCATCAGAGTGAGATCCACCATTGATGATGTTCATCATCGGTGCTGGAAGTGTCTTGGCATTCACGCCTCCAATGTACTGGTACAGCGGAAGACCTACGGAAGTTGCCGCCGCTTTTGCGACCGCCAGGGAGACACCGAGGATGGCATTGGCTCCAAGATTGCCCTTGTTGTCTGTTCCGTCAAGCTCGATCATGAGCTTGTCGATGTATGTCTGGTCGAAGACATTGAGCCCGATCAGTTCGGAAGCGATGACGTCATTGACATTGCCAACCGCTTTGAGGACCCCTTTCCCACCGAAGACAGCCTTGTCGCCATCCCTCAGTTCTACAGCCTCGAACATTCCTGTCGATGCGCCTGATGGCACGGCTGCCCTTCCGACGGTCCCGTCTTCAAGGTATACTTCCACCTCTACTGTAGGGAAAGCCCTCGAGTCTAAAATCTGTCTTGCTACAACGTCTACGATTTCTACGTACTGTTTCATGTTATGAATTCCTCCTTGGAATATTATTCTCTATCTGATTTTTTTGATTGGATAGCGATCTTGTGCCTTCCCGCTGAAGCGTCCGCTCCAGCTGAAGGCTTTCCGGTTGCAGGTCCTACACCAGCAGGCTGCTTCCCTTCATTTCTGCAGGCTGCGAAAGGCCCATCTCCTCGAGCATGGTCGGCGCGATATCCGCCAGCCTTCCACCGTCCTTCAGACGCTTCTGCGGGTTGTTCGTGATATAGATGAATGGCACAGGGTTCGTGGTGTGTGCGGTCATCGGACCACCGGTCACGTAGTCGATGAGCTGCTCCGCGTTTCCGTGGTCAGCTGTCACGAATATCGTCCCGTCCTGCGCAAGCACCTTGTCGATGACAAGTTTCATATCCCTGTCGATGGTCTCCAGCGCGGTGATGACGGCCTTCATCATCCCGGTATGTCCGACCATGTCTGGGTTCGCATAGTTCAGGATGACCATGTCGTAGTCCTTCGCATCCAGGGCCTCGATGACTCTCGCCGTCACGCCGTCCGCGCTCATCTCCGGTTTGAGGTCATAGGTCGCGACCTTCGGGGAAGAGACCAGGATCCTGTCCTCATTCTCGTAAGGGATCTCGATTCCTCCATTGAAGAAGAAGGTGACATGGGCGTACTTCTCGGTCTCTGCGATCCTCAGCTGCTTCATCCCCTTCTCAGAGATGAATTTCCCCAGGGTGTTTTCGAAGTTCTCTGCAAAGTAGGCGACTGTCACATTGTCCAGGGTCTTGTCATACTGGGTCATGGTGACATAGGTGAGGTCCAGGTTCTTCCGTTCAAAACCCTCAAAAACCTTGTCATTGAGGGCCCTGGTCATCTGTCTTCCCCTGTCCGGACGGAAGTTGAAGAAGATGATGGAATCCCCGTCCTTGATCCTTGCAGTAGGAACATAGTTCTTTCCTATGACACACGGGATGACGAACTCGTCCGTCACGTTGTCCGCGTAAGTCTTCTCCATGTAGGCTTCGGCGCTTTCCGCATGTTCTCCCACGCCGTTGACGAGGACATCATAGGCGAGTTTGGTCCTCTCCCATCTGTGGTCCCTGTCCATGGCATAGTATCTTCCGCTGATGCTCGCGATCTTCCCGACGCCGATTTCCTTCATGTAGGCTTCGAGTTCTCTGACGAACCCGATTCCTGATGTCGGAGAGACATCCCTGCCGTCCATGAACGCATGGACGTAGACACGGTCAAGACCCTTCATCTTTGCAAGTTTGATCAGGGCTTTGATGTGGTCGATATGGGAGTGGACGCCTCCGTCTGAGAAAAGACCAAGCAGATGCAGGTCTGTACCTTTCTCGATCGCCTTGTCCACCGCCATGATGAGCGCTTCATTCGTGAAGAAATCCCCATCCAGGATCTCCTTGGTTATCCTTGTCAGTTCCTGGTAGATCACCCGTCCTGCCCCGATATTCATATGACCCACCTCGGAATTGCCCATCTGTCCTTCTGGCAGTCCTACAGCAAGTCCGCTGGCACTTAGCGTGGTATGCGGATAGTTGTTCCAGTAAGCATCGTAATTGGGTTTGTGGGCTGCCTTCACGGCATTTCCCCAAACCATGTCTGTCAGGCCAAATCCGTCAAGGATCATCAGCATTACAGGTTTTTTCATGAAAATTCCTCCAGTTTGAAAAACGATTCATCATCGGCTTTCATCTGCGGCCATGCCGCATGGTTTATTCTTGTCCATCCTTTTCCGGACACACCGCTCCTGTCGAAGGGCGCGGTGCGCGCCGGTCTCCAATTGAAGGATCCAGGCGTGTTCCGGAAAGGCAGGATTTGTTCTATTTTACGCTGTCCTAGAAGTTCACGATTTCCGAGAAATCCTTGGAAAGCAGGCTCGCTCCGCCAACCAGGGCACCGTCGATGTCTGACATCGCCATCTGCTCCTTGATGGTGGATGGTTTCACAGAACCGCCGTACTGGATCCTGACCGCTTCGGAAACTTCGCTTCCATAGAGGTCCTCGATCATCTTCCTGATGGCTGCGATGGTCTCATTCGCCTGTTCGCTTGTCGCGGTCTTGCCCGTTCCAATCGCCCAGATCGGCTCGTATGCGACGACGATGCCTTTGACATCCTCCGCATCGAGCCCTTCAAGCGCCTTCACCACCTGGTTCCTGATCACCTCAACCGTCTGGTCGCCTTCCCTCTGTTCAAGGGACTCGCCGACGCAGAGGATCGGAATGAGGAAGTGCTGGAAAGCGGCCTTCAGTTTCTTGTTGATCGCTTCGTCCGTCTCGTTGAAATACTGTCTTCTTTCTGAGTGTCCGAGGATGACATAGGTCACACCGAGCTCCTC
>DATISI010000199.1:0-2481 GCA_035581745.1 Clostridiaceae bacterium | reverse complement strand
AAAACAAAAAGGAGATGAAGTAAATGCCTGAATTATTCGGAACACTTATTGGTTTTGTGATCGTCCTTGTCCTTCTGATCCTCCTCTTCACTGTCATTCCAGTTGGACTATGGATCAGCGCCCTGGCAGCTGGTGTCAAGGTGGGGTTCTTCAACCTCATCGGGATGCGGCTCAGAAGGGTAACCCCAAGCAAGATCGTGAACCCCTGGATCAAAGGGGATAAAGCCGGACTGAAGCTGAACGGCAACAGCCTGGAAGCCCATCACCTCGCCGGCGGAAACGTCGACAGGGTCGTCAACGCCCTCATCGCAGCAGAAAGGGCACAGATTCCACTTCAGTTTGAAAGGGCGGCAGCCATCGACCTCGCAGGACGAGATGTCCTGGAAGCCGTCAAGATGTCTGTAAATCCTATCGTGATCGAGACGCCGTTCATATCCGCTGTCGCGAAGAATGGTATCGAGGTCAAGGTCAAGGCGAGAGTCACCGTGCGTGCGAACCTTGACAGGCTGGTCGGTGGAGCCGGACAGGAAACCATCATCGCCCGAGTCGGCGAAGGTATCGTAACCACCGTAGGTTCAGCTGAAGACCATAAATCCGTACTCGAGAATCCTGATTCGATCTCTTCGACCGTATTGAAGAAGGGACTGGATTCCGGTACCGCATTCGAGATCCTCTCCATCGATATCGCGGATGTCGATATCGGAAGGAATATCGGAGCAAAACTCCAGGAAGACCAGGCGCAGGCAGACAAGAAGATCGCCCAGGCAAAAGCAGAGGAGAGACGTGCCATGGCAGTCGCGCTCGAGCAGGAGATGAAGGCGGAAGTACAGGCCATGCGTGCAAGGGTCGTGGAGGCGGAAGCCGAAGTGCCACGTGCGCTTTCACAGGCCTTCAGGGACGGGCATCTAGGCGTGTTCGACTACTATAACCTGAAGAACCTGCAGTCCGACACACAGATGCGTGAATCTATCTCACAGAGCGGCAAACAGGGTACACAGCAGCAACAGGATGAATAAAGGGGGAATTCCACATGGAAGTCATCGTCTTCCTCATCATCATGAGCATATTCTCTGCGCTCACCAATAAGAACAAGCGGACGAACCAGCGGCCGGGAACCACGCAAAGGCCAGGAACGCCCATGACGCCACGCTCGCCGCTTCAGTCAAGACCGCTTCAGCAGACCAGACCACTCGAAAGGCCCCAGAGACAGGTACCCGAGAATCCACAGGGTTCCCTCGGTTCCCTGATCAGGATGCTCAGTGGTGAAGATGAGGCTGAAACACGACGCCTCGCCCGTGAGAAGCAGGACAGGCTGAATCGGGAACAGGCTGAGGCGGAAGAGATGAGGAAGCGCAGGGAAACCGAAGAGAATGAGCGGATAGAATCACAGCGGCGGGAGATGGCGACAAGGGATCCCAATGAAATCGGTGACGCCGTTGAGATGATAGAGAGACCCGTTGAAGACATAGGTGAAATGGGTTCGCCCATGGAGGCTGTATCTCCGATGTGGGATCTCAGTGAAGCGAAAAAAGGAATCATCTGGCGTGAAATCCTGGATGGTCCCAGATCAAAGACCCGAAACCAGTCGAACCGCAGACTTTAACCCCATAAAACGGGATGTGCGTTGCGTATCGTGATGCACGTCTGCAATGAGAGGTAAACATAAAGGACAGTCCCAGCACTGAATCATCAGGCTGAGGCTGTCCCTTTGCGTTTTATCTGTTATTTTCCAGCTGCTTTATAGTTCTCTGCAAACTGTTTTCCAAAATCGAAACATCGCTGTCTCGCTTCTTCATCTGGATTCCAAAGTTCTTTGATTCCAGGCTGTGCGATGTTCAATTTCGCTTCTTTCAGACGCTGTTCGATGATGTCGATATGTTCACCACTCCAGCCATAGGAGCCGAAAGCCGCCACATCCTTATCCTTGAATCCCAGCCCCTTGACCATGTCGAGGATTCCGGATATGGAGAACAGGATGCTCTTGTTGATGGTGGAGGACCCCACAAGGAAGGCCTTCGACCTGAAGATTTCCGTCAGGATGTCATTCTTGTCCGCATGGGACGCGCTAAACAGCTTCACAGAGGCTTCCGGATCGACTGACTTGATTCCATCCCCAATCATCTCCGCCATCCTTCTGGTGCCTTTCCACATGCTGTCATAGACGATGGTGACCTGGTTCTCGTGATACTTGTCCGCCCATTCCAGGTACTTGTGCACGATCTGTGTTGGGTTGTCCCTCCAGATGATACCGTGGCTCGGTGCGATGATGTTAAGCGGAAGATTGAATCCCAGGATCTCCTTGATCTTCGCGGTCACGATCGGACTGAATGGCGTCAGGATGTTCGCATAGTACTTGATGGCTTCTTCATACAGCTCACACTGGTCGACCAGGTCATTATACATGAGGTCGGAAGCATAATGCTGTCCAAAGGCATCGTTGCTGAACAGGATGTTGTCCTTGTCCATATAGGTGAACATGGT
>DATISI010000198.1:0-1566 GCA_035581745.1 Clostridiaceae bacterium | reverse complement strand
CGCCAGGCGCCATCATCATCCACTTCCTGGGCGGTATCCATGAACTCTACTTCCCATTCGTCCTGATGAAACCCCTTACCATACTGGGTATGATCGCAGGCGGAATGTCTGGTATCGCAACCTTCAACCTGTTTGGAGCCGGCCTCGTGGCAGGTCCAAGCCCAGGATCCATCTTCGCATACCTTGCCCTTACACCAAAGGGTAACTTCGTAGGCATCATCTCCGGTGTCCTTGTCGCGACAGTCGTCTCCTTCCTCGTGACCTCCCTGATCCTGAAGATGGACAAGAAGGGCGATGTGGAAGAGGATTTCGAAAGCTCCCTGGAACAGACCAAGGCCATGAAGGCTGAAGGAAAAGAGCTTCTTCTTGGTTCCGTACCGCAGTCCTTATCTGGAACCGTCAGTAAAATCTCATTCGCTTGTGACGCAGGCGCAGGAAGCAGTGCCCTGGGTGCCACCACCTTCAGGAAAAGGCTTCAGAAGAAGAACATCAGCGGCATCGAAGTCAAGCATTACAGGATCGAGGAAGTGCCAGCCGATTCAGACATCATCGTGGTCCACAGGGATCTTGCCGCAAGGGCTGCCCTGACCCACAAGAACAAGAGGATCGTCACCATAGAGAACTATATCGATGACCCGAATCTTGCGAACCTTCTGGTGCAGCTGGAGAAGAACTAGCCTCCTAAAAAGAGAGTGTATCCATTTCCATTCAGCACGATTCTGAATGGACCATAGAGGGACCTGATTTCATGACTGGCTTACCCCCTCACATGAATCAGGTTCCTTTTTCCTATGGAGGAATCCAGGAGGAACGGGGTGCTCAGGTACCAGAGGGATAAGGCCGGATGGACAGTCACCGGAGGGTAAAGGAAGCCATATGTGAAAGGAAACTGGGCATCTCGAGTACGGGCATACGCCGGGCTGGGGATGTCCGGTTTTTGATTTAACTGCCTCGCCCTGATGAAGGAGGATGACGGGTATGGGACATGAGAATATTCCGGGTGACGTAGAATCGGACCTGTTCTACGTGAGGGGTCGGCATGATATAATGAGCATAAATAGGGGAATCTGCCTGGAATCCGGTGAAATCCAAGCGTGTTTCAGATTTTCTGCACAGGACCACGCGGAGCCGAAAAGATATGGCCGGTTTTTTCCGGATCGCGGATGCAATCCTGGAACACCGCTCAGGATCGCGCCTCTAATGGGTTGGCATATGGTGAAAGTCATGGTTTGTGTCAGGCAGACCTAATGGGAGGAAGCAGCAGGATGAAGAAAAAGAAGAAGGGAATCATCTGGGTAGTTCTGGTCGTATTGCTTGCCGGGTCACTGTTTGTCATCAACATGCTTTCAGGCAATCCCTTCAGTAAGCGGAATGCACAGAGGGATTACCTGCAGTATTTCGAGACCGCATATGGAGAGGAATTCATGGTCTATGGATCGACGTACAATCCCAAGATCCCGGCCTATATCTTCGAGATTGGACCGGAAAGCCGGAGTGGGACGAGGTTCGACACCGCGCTTTACAGCATGGGTATTGCGGACGAGTACGGCGGGATCCTGGCCGCCG
>DATISI010000197.1:0-13199 GCA_035581745.1 Clostridiaceae bacterium | reverse complement strand
GCGATAAAGTAGCCTGACCCCTCGTCTCCGAGGAGATGTCCCCAGCCCCCGGTGAAGCATTCCTCACCATCGTGCCTTCCATAGCAGTTGGACCCTGTTCCCGAGATGACCAGGATTCCATCCTCTCCCTGCAGGATCGCGCTCGCGGCTAGTTTGGAGTCATTCACCACGAACACCGGACACCCATATTTCACGCTGAAATGTTCCTCCAGGTCCGCCGTCTTGTCTCCACCCTCGACAACGCCTGCGATTCCCATGTAGATGGCCGACGGTTTCCCTTCAAGGTCACCAGCCGCCCCATCGATCGCATCTTCAAGATTCTTCATCGCCTTTTCCCGGTCCATCAGCACGTTTCCGAAGCCCGTGGTGGAAGCATAAAGCTCATTTCCCTCCACGTCGTAGGATACCGCCTGGGTCTTCGTTCCGCCTGAATCGACACCGATCACATAGTTCATCTGATTTACCCCCATGATTTCCAATAGATTGTTATATCTATTCTAATCCATCCATCCTGGTCCCGCCACTACGTTAATTTAATAACATGAACAAAAAATATTGACTATTCATCTTCAGCCTTATATAATGAAATTGTAATTGATAATGATTTTCATTAAGGAAGTGAGACAATGTGCTTGACTGATTTACAACTTGGAAAAAAAGTCTATGTTTCAGGGATACAGGGCGACGAGAAATTCGCCAAGCGTCTGCTCGCACTAGGATGCACGGAAGGCTGCGAAATAGAGGTCATCAGACGCGCACCATTTGGGGACCCGATCGTCCTCGCGCTACGTGGATCACATATGGCCATCAGGAAACAGGATGCTAAAAACATATTAGTGAGGGAATTATAGTATGATAAAGGTTGCTCTTATCGGTAACCCTAATGTCGGAAAAACCACTCTGTTCAATCTGATCACCGGTTCGAACCAGTACGTTGGAAACTGGCCGGGTGTCACCGTTGAGAAAAAAGAGGGTTTTTTTGATGGGATAGAAATTACCGACCTACCAGGAATATACGCCCTGGATACGTACTCCAATGAGGAGAAGGTATCCAAAGACTTTTTAGAGAAAGGGACTCCAAACCTGATTGTGAACATCGTCGATGCCTCCAATCTGGAAAGGAACCTCTATCTCACTTCTCAGATCAATACCTACAACATCCCGATCGTCATCGCACTGAACATGATGGATATCGCGGACAGGAAGGGCATCATGATTGATGCGGCTATCCTTGAGGAAATGACCAACATCACGATTGTCCCGATCATCGCCGCAAAAGGCGTCGGAATCAAAGAACTCATCGAAGTCATCAAAAGTGGCAATTATAAGAAGAAGAACACCCTGAAATATTTCGAGAACGAGCGTGAGGCTTATCACGAAATCGGGCTGCTCCTCGACAAGGCGACAAAGAAGGATTCAAGCAAGGTCACCCTGACCAGAGCGATCGATGCTATCGTCCTTCACCCTGTCATCGCCTACCCCCTGTTCTTCGCCATGATGTTCCTCATCTTCAAACTCACCTTCTCCTGGGTCGGAGACCCGCTTGCAGGATACTTTGAAGAAGGCCTTCTTGTCCCATTCACCGAGTATATGAATGTCGCACTCGCGGGTTCCAGCGACTGGTTCAGGAGCCTCATCGTGGATGGGATCATCACTGGTGTCGGGTCCATCGTGGTCTTTGTCCCGGTCATCATGACCCTGTTCTTTGGGATCTCGATTCTTGAGGACAGCGGATACATGGCAAGAGGCGCACTCATCATGGACAAGTTCATGCGGAAGATCGGGCTGTCAGGCAAAGCCTTCATCCCCCTCATCATCGGATTCGGATGCACGGTGCCGGCCATCATGTCGGCGAGGACCCTGGAATCCGAGAAGGACAGGAAGCTTACCGCACTCCTGACCCCATTCATGTCCTGCAACGCTAAACTTCCGGTCTATGTGCTGTTCACTTCGGTGTTCTTCGCAAACAACCAGGATGTCGTGGTCTTCGGACTCTATCTTTTTGGAATCCTGATGTCCTTCAGCATCGGTCTCCTTTTCAAGAACACCATCTTCAAGAAGGACGAAGAGCCATTCATCATCGAGCTTCCTGAATACAAGCTGCCTTCCCTGAAATATGTGTGGAAGAGCACCTGGGATAAAGGAAAGTCATTCCTGAAGAAGGCCGGCACCATCATCTTCTCCATGTCCGTCCTGCTCTGGTTCCTTGCGAACTTCAATGCGGGCGGAATGAGCGAAATCGATGCGAGTTTCCTCGCATCCGTCGGAAAGGTGGTCGCTCCGATATTCGCACCACTTGGATTCGGGACATGGCAGGCGTCTGTGGCGCTGATCACGGGAATCCTTGCAAAGGAAGTCGTGGTCTCCTCCCTCGGAGTCGTCTACGGCGCTTCCCTCTCCACCGCACTTCCCGCAGTGTTCACCTCCCTGACCGCCCTCGGATTCCTTGTCTTCGTCCTTCTCTACACCCCATGTATCGCAGCCCTTGCGACCATGAAGAAGGAATTCGGCATGAAATTCGCACTCCTTTCCGGATTGAACAACTTCACGATCGCGTGGGTGATTGTCTTCATCATCTACAATGTCGGAACCCTGCTGACTTAGGAGGTATATCATGGAAATCATCATCGGAATCGCCATACTCGGCACAGCCCTCTCCATCTTCGTCAAGAACTGGAAGAAGAGCACCCAAGGCGTATGCAACTGTGACGGCTGCGATACCTCGTGTTCCATGTACGACGACAAGGAAGCTGGGAAGATCGCTTTCGTCAAGAAGAGATAGCATTGGGATCCACATCCCACGCCATACCATAGAAATCATAAAATGCCAGGACACTTCCCATCACGGGAAGCCGTCCTGGCATTACTTACGTCCCGATACGAGACCAAGCGATGATCTTTCATCATAGGCCAGCTGCCTTCAGACCTGTCTCCAGAGGACAGCCAGCGTGTAGTGGACCACAAGGACTGCGCCAAATGTGACCGCCTGTCCCGTTCGTCCAAGGTAGAGGAGCATGGCGACCGCAGTGCCCATGATGCCCAGCTTGGCGACAAGGAGCATGGGCATGACAAGCCTGTCATTCGCCCGGGGAGCGAGGTATCTTCCCCATACCAGGACCATGGTCCCCACGAACAGACCTGCAAGGAGGATTTTCTGCCACGTCCTTCCCCCCAGCTGATATCCAAACTGACCATATACGATAAGCGCGGTGATTTCTATGATGAAGGCGACAAGATAATTCAGGTTTTTCAGCAGTTCCATAGTCCACACCTAAACCAGTTTTACATGGAATCCTTCCCTGACCCTTTTCCGGACCCTAATTCCTCGATGCGGGAACATCCGCCTCATTCTCATATCCTCGCTTCTCCCAGTATCCTTCATAATCCACGTTATCGGAGAGTTCAATGCGTTCGACCCATCTTGCCCACTTGTATCCCAGTTTGTCTTCCGCGACAACGATGAAGGGATAGCCCAGGGAGGCAGGAAGGGTGATGTTGTTCGTCGAATAGGCAAGGAGCATGTCCTTGTCGATGACTTCCTGAAGCGGCATCGAGGTCGTGTATTCATCGATACAATGGAAGATGACGGTCACACCGCTGTCCTGCACCCCTGCAGGTTCTATGAGGTCCATGATTTTGACCCCTTTCCAGAGCACTGTGGCATCCCAGCCTTCGACACAGTAAAGCGTGATCAGCCTTTCCTCCTGTGGATTCAACAGCACCTCATCGTAGGTCAGTTCGATCGGATCATCTACCAGTCCATCCACCCGCAGCCGGTATGCCTCAATATCTACGGCGGGAATTCCGGTGATGCTATTGTCTCTTGGACCTATGGAAGGGTCCAGCCTCATCCACTTGTATTCCCGGATTTCCTGTACGGTATAACGTTCCTCTGTCGGTTTCGACATGATTTCCGAATAGTCCACCTTATCCACGCCTGTACGCTCCGTACATGCCCCAAGCATCAGCATCAGGACCATCATGAGTATCAGGTATCCTGCCTTTCTCATCCTATTCTCCCCCTTTTTTGGTTTCCCCTTTTCCAGACCGGTCCATCCGTCATCCGCTTCCAAATCCTTCAAAAGCCATCTGGACAGACCCTGTCAGATGGCTTTTGGCTTTGATGGAATCGTGCTGTACCGGGTTCAATTCCCACCATCCTGACGATATCTAGATTGTATCCTAATTCGTCAGAATATTCAACCAAAGAGGTTGTGGGATCCACAGTTTCTCCTATGGAGAGGATCTGGCGTTCTTGTCTGCCCCACCGCCCTGGACCTTACCTTCAAGGGTCATTTTCTTCAATGTCCCCTCCCGCAGCAGGGACCACAGGGCTTCCCTGTCTCCTGTGCTTATCGCATCCCGGTATGCTTCGAGTCTGCCGATGATTCCTTCAATTTCATTCGTGAGATTCTCCCGATTGAGGAGGAAGAGTTCCGTCCACATGTCCTCATTCAATCCGGCCACTCGAGTGAGGTCCTTGAAGCTGCCGCCAGAGAACCCCTCATGTTCGAGCGCGGCCGGACTTTTGACATAGGAACTGGAGACGATGTGCGCAAGCTGGGACGTATACGCGATGATCCTGTCATGGTCCGTAGGTGTGGTGACCTGGATGTTGCTGAAGCCTAATGAAATCCAGAATCTCGTGAGCTTCTCCTCTTCCATTTTCGGGAAGTCTGAAAGCGGGGTCAGGATCATGGAAGCATGACGGAACAGGGATTTCTGTGAATACTCAAATCCCGAGAATTCCCGTCCTGCCATAGGATGTCCACCAAGGAAGTGGAAGCCATTGGCTGATGCGATTGGCTGCGCGTGCCTGCAGACCATCTCCTTGACGCCACAGCAGTCCATCACGACCGCACCTTTTTTGAAGCCCGTCCTGTTGGCCATGAGATAGTCAATCGTGTCCTGCGGGTAAAGGGCGATGATGACAAGGTCGCACTGGGCGAGGACACCTGGTGTCAGCTCGCCTTCAATGGCTTCAACGGCTATCGCCCTTCCTGTGACTTCCCGCCGAAGGTCCGTCCCATAGACGCTATGGTCTGTATTCTGCCTGATCGCTTTTGCGAAGGAACCCCCGATAAGTCCCAGGCCCACGATTCCAATTTTCATGACTTCCATCTCCTTCACTTCTCTGCAGGGAATCTTCCCTTCTTGTGGGCGTTCCTCACAGTTGTTGACTAATCCAAAGATCACGGATTAAACAATCCGCCCACCACTTATAGGGAGGCATCCTTTAAGGGAGATTCCTCCAAAAGGATGCCTGATAAGGGATTGTTCTAAATGAGGGGAATATAAAACCGACATCAGGGCGCGAGCCCGGATGTCGGCAGGTTTCTTCATGCCGTCACGGACACGCCTGATGGCGCCAGTCCATGACATTTCTGTCAGGATCAGGCGCGCTGTCCGTAATAATATCCTCTGCTATTCATGGACAATGACTTTCTCAAATCCATCACACCTTCTCCAGATAATTAACTGAAACTATAACATTTCCTTCGGGTCCTGTCAACACGGGTCTTATCCATCTCCACCGCAGTCACTCGGCTCCAGGGATGATCCTGATCCTACAGTACCGTCACACGGCTCAGGGAATATCGCTCATATTCCTTTTCCACCACGATCTTCTCCAGGATCTCCACCAGATGGTAGACCTCCTCGTAGGAGACGTAGAGCGCTACCGGTGCAAGCCGGATGACATTGGGCTCCCGATAGTCCGGGATGACCTTGTTGTCCCGAAGGGCCAGACTGATCCTGTAGGCCTCATCATGCTCAAGGCTGACGTGGCCACCTCTACGGTCATCCTCACGAGGATTTCCTATCGAGAACCCATATTTCGCGAGACGGCTGTCGATGAGGAACATGAGGTATGCCGTGATGTGGAGTGACTTGTTCCTGATCCGTTCCATCCCGACCTCCCTGAAGATATTCAGGACGCCATCCAGCGGAGCCATGGAGAAGATCGGATGGGTTCCAAGGAGCCATCCGTTCGCATCACTGTCCTGCTCGAAATCGTGCCGGAGAAGGAACTGCGTCTCATCCTTGTTTCCGAACCATCCCCGGAGTCCTGCGCTCCTCGTGAAGTGTCTCCTGTTGATGAACATACCCGCGGTTGCACCGGGACCTCCATTCAGATACTTGTAGGAACACCATACGGCGAAGTCAGGATCGATCTTCCTGAAGTCATGGGGTACGGCTCCGATGGAATGGGCGAGGTCCCATCCGATGAGGATACCCCGTCTGTGCGCCTCCCAGGTGACCTTCTGCATGTCCAGCAGTTGTGCGCTTCGGTACAGGACTGAAGGCAGCAGGATCAGGGCGACATCCTCATCCATCCGAGCAATGATGTCCTCTTCGGAAATCGTGTGTCCGTCCCTGCTCTTCACCACGACAAGGACATCTTCGACTTCTAGTCCTTTGAGCTCGATCAGGCTCTTCACGGCATAGATGTCCGTCGGGAAATTCAGCTCGTCAACGATGATCTTGTACTTCTCCTTCGTCGGCTTGTAGAACGTGGCAAGGGCCTGGTGGATGTTCGTCGTGATGCTCCCCATCACGATGATTTCCTCCGCATCGGCATGAATGAGATCCTTTAGTTTCTCCGCGATCTTCCTGGAGTACTTGAAATAGCGTCCATCCTCCACGCCCCAGATCCTGATGGCTTCCCTTCTCCAGACACGGACGACATCCAGCAGCGATTCCTCGGCATCCTTTGAGCTCAGTCCCAGGGAGTTTCCATCCATGTAGATTTCACCCTCGCTCAGGTAGAAGCGTTCCCTCAGCTGATACAGGTCATCCCCTGCGTCCAGCGCCTTTGCAAATTCCAGTCCGTTCCTGAATTCATATGACATTCTCTTTTCCCCCTCATCATAACTTCCTATAATAGCATATTACCATGAGAAGGACCTTCCACAACATGGACATTTGAACAAGTTCGCTTCTTGCAGCCTTCAGAATGAAGGAACTTCGAGGATACCGGCTGCAATTTGAAGGACCAGGGAAAGACACAGCCCCATCACCAGTTCTGGTCATGGGGCTTCAAGTGATACTCGGTCATTTTTTCTGTCACAGCACCTTCACTGGCCTGTGCGGAAGCGGAGAGCTGAGGATGATGGAGGTGACGACATCGCAGTGTCTTCTCATCTCGGAAAGGAATGCGTTCATCGTCTCGATGTCCGGCATGGAGGCACGGACGATATAGTTTGTCCGACCCGTCACACAGTGGATCTCGGTCACATAGTCATTGGAGAGGAAGAGCTCGACAATCCGCTCCCATGGAATTTTCAGGTCACTGACCTCCATGAAGAAGCTGACATGGTGTCCGACCTTTGCAGGCGGAACATGTACCGTGAACTGCTCGATGATCCCCTTGTCCACGAGCCTTGCGACCCGTTCACTGATGCTGGGTCTCGACAGGCTGACCAGCTTCGCGAGGTCTGTGACCGACCTCCTGGAATCCTCCTGCAGCAGCCTTATGATCTTCTTGTCTGTCTCATCCATATGAATCCACTCCATCCCCATTATTCATTACATTTTAGTATAGGAGCCATGAAAAGATGCCCCGGGTCAAAGTCTTCCATCCACGGAAACGGATGACCCATGGATCCACTGCCCGCCATGAGGCTGGTGGTCTGTGTGACCATGGCGTGCCTTTCTTTCCTCCAGGAGGAAAAGGAGATGGACCTTGCAGGCCATCTCCAAAATCTTAAATGCTTCCCCTATGGTCGATCAGGACTGTTTCCTTAGGAACTCATCCTGACTGGACAATCAGAGCGAGAGTTCGCTCTCAGCCATGAACCTGAAAGGCTGGCCTGTAGGGTTCTCTTTCCCTTCAGGAACCGCCTCGAAGAACATCGCAGCCGGCCGCACAAAGAGCTTCTCCTTCTCCGCCTCAGGATAATAGAGGACGAAGACTTCCGCGGTCTCGCTATGATACGCATAATCCAGCGCGAAATACCAGTTCCCTTTGAAATGTCTGTATCTTGAATTCTTTTTCAGTTCCCTCATTACATACGCTCCACAGTCTCGATGCCGATCAGTTTGAGTGCATTGCTGATGACGATGGTCGTCGCTTCGACCAGGCTCAGCCTTGCCTGTTTCAGGTCCTCTTCAGCGGAATTGATCGGGCAGTTGTTGTAGAACTTGTTGAAGTCCTTGGCCACCTGGATCACATAGCGCGTGATGACGGAGGGCTCGTACTTGTCGATCGCGGAATTAACGGCATCATTGAAGACACCCAGTGTCTTCGCGAGCTCGAACTCCTCTTTTGTCGAAAGCAGGCTGGCATCGAAGGTTCCGCCAAAAGCGTTCTTCCTCAGGATGCTCTTCGCCCTGGCATAGGTGTACTGGACGTATGGACCCGTCTCCCCTTCGAAGGAGAGCATCTCCTTCCAGTCGAAGATGATGTCCTTTTCCCTGGAGTTCTTGAGATAGGTGAAGATGATGGCACCGATGCCGACCTTCTTTCCAGTCTCCAGCTTGTTCTCGAGACCCGGGTTCTTCTCCTCGATGATCTCAACCGCTTTCTCTGTCGCTTCCCTCAGGAGGTCTTCGAGGAGGATGATATCCCCCTTACGGGTGGACATCTGCTTGCCTGGGAACTTCACAAGTCCGAAACCGACGTGGACACAGTCCTTCGCCCATTCGAAGCCAGCGAGTTCGAGGGTCTTGAAAATCTGTTTGAAGTGCAGGGACTGTGGAGTCCCGACAACATAGATGTTCTTATAGAAGTCGTAGGTATCCTTACGATAGATCGCGGCGGCAAGGTCCCTTGTCGCGTAGATGGTCGCGCCATCCGCTTTCCTGATGATGGTCGGAGGCATGTTGTACTCGTCCAGCATGACCACCTGGGCTCCGTTGCTTTCCTTGAGGAGTTCCTTTTCCGTCAGGATGTCGACCACCCTGTCCATCTTGTCCGAATAGAAGCTCTCTCCGGCATAGGACTTGAAGGAGATCCCAAGTTCCGCATAGATCTTCTCGAAGACCTTCAGGGACAATTCCCTGAACTCCTTCCATAAACCTACCTCATATTCCGCGCCATCCTCGAGGTTCTTGAAATGGAGTCTTGCCACATCGTTCAGGCTGTCATCGATCTCGGCCTCGGCATGGAACTTCACATAGATCCTGTTGAGTTCATCAATGGGATTCGCGAGGAGCGCTTCCTTGTCCACCCCTCTCCCGTAAGCCGCGATGAGCTTGCCGAACTGGGTGCCCCAGTCTCCGAGATGGTTGATGCTGATGGAATTGTATCCCTCGAAACTGAAGATCTTGTCCAGGGAGCTTCCCACCACAGTGGAGAAAAGATGCCCGACATGGAAGGGTTTCGCGATGTTCGGGGAGGAGAACTCCACGACCACGTTCTTTCCTTCACCGGTGTTCCTGGAACCATAGTTCTCCTTCTCTTCAAGGACTGCGGTGATGATCCCTTCTGTGAAGATCCCCTTCTTCAGGAAGAAGTTCAGATAGGGCCCGAGTGTCTCGATCCTTTCGACTTCCGGGATATCCAGCTTCTCCTTCAGTTCCGTCGCGATGGCATTGGGCGCTTTCCTCAGTGTCTTCGCGAGCTGGAAACACGGGAAGGCATAGTCCCCCATCTCCGGTCTTGGCGGAACCTCCATCAGGCCCACCAGCCTGTCAGTCTCGACGTCCAGTATCTCTCCTATTTTTCCAGCAATGACCAATTTATAATCCAAATCCATATCCTCCTGCATTTCCATTTATGACACATCCGTCCCTTCATGTCAGGGACACGGGCCTCCAGCGGTTCCTCTCTAATACGGACTTTGTAAGTCCGCACCATTCCGGATCTTCGGTCTCCGAAACCCTTGGAATGGCCTCTTTTTCCGTTATGCTGACCTGTGTGTACATCCTTAATATTTTACTACATGGAAACTTAATAGTCCATAATTAATATTGGGATTGAATTTGGCCAGGCTTAAGTCTATGATATTCCTATGGATTATGGAGATTCGGGATAGGATCGATATCCAGCAAGGAGAATGAATCATGGAAAAAATAGGTGTCATCGATATAGGCGCTAACACAATGAGACTGGTCATCTGGGAGGTCCGTGAGGGCGGTGTCCATCACCTCGTGGACGAACTGAAGGAAACCGTAAGGGTCGCAGATGATATCGACACCCTTGGAATCGTATCGGAATCTAAGATCCTGGAGACGCTGTATACCCTGAAGAAATTCAAGGTGCTCACAGAAGCCATGGAGACCACAAAAGTCTTCACCATGGCCTCGGAGACCATGCGAAGGGCTGGCAACAGCGATGAGATCATCACGCGCATCAAGGAAGACCTCGACATGGACATCACCCTGATGTCAGACGAGGAGGAATCCTTTTATGATTATCTGGGGATTGTGCGTTCCATGCGGCTGAAGAACTCCCTCATCGTGGACATCGGAGGCGCAAGCACACAGCTCATCTGGATCCATGACGGCGAGATGAAAGAATACGCATCCATTCCAGTGGGAACACTGATCCTCACGAGAAGATACAACCTCAATGACATCGTGTCCCCAGTCAACCATATCGAGATGGAACGTTATCTGAATGGAATCCTGGAGGATATCCCTTGGCTTCAGAATAATTTCTTCAGCGACATCATCGCTGTAGGCGGGTCCGCGAGGACCATAGGAAAAGTGGACAGGCGGAAGAAACGGTATCCCCTATCCCTGACGCACAACTACTCCCTGTACGACTCAGATGTCACCAGCCTCTATGTCAGCTGCATGAGCAAGAACCTCAAGCAGCGCTATAAGATAGAAGGTCTCGCCAAAGACAGGGCGGACATCATCCTGGGCGCTCTCGCCATCATGGTCTCGATCCTGAAGAACACCGGAATCCAGAACCTGCGGATCAGCGGTAAAGGAATCCGTGAAGGCATCATCTATGACTACATCGAGAAGACCTACGGCGTCATTCCGGACATGCTCGACCGTTCCATCGAGAACATCATCTACAGCCATGGCGTCGAGGTGACCCATGCGGAGACGGTCTACTATCTCACGGAAAAACTCTTCAAAGGGCTGAAGCCCCTACACAAGATCGGGGAGGAATACGACGACATCATCAAACTCAGCACCCTGCTCCATGATGTCGGTCTGTCTGTTAGATTCTACGACCATGAGAAGCACAGCTTCTACATCATCATCAACTCTGAAATCAACGGGATGAGCCACAAGGATATCCTGCTCAGCGCCTTCGCTGCAGGATACCATCGGAACTACAATTATGAGCTGTCCAATGTGAACTACAACCATATCCTGAACCGGATGGACCTCAACTATGTGGAAAAGCTCGGACTCTGCATGTCCATCGCGGAATGCTTCGACCGGAGCCTTTCCAATGTGGTCTATGACCTGGATGTCGAAATCGGAGATACCTTCGTGAAGGTCGTCCCCTATTCGAACTTCAGCCTGACCCTGGAAATCTCTGAAGCGATGAAGGTCAGCGAAAGGTTCGCTGATATCTTCAAGAAAGACCTCATCATCGAATCCAGGGTGCAGAAAGGGACAGACCTTCCGCCCCAGCCTCAGGCCACAGATTCGCCAGGCTTCCTGTAGGACCTCCTCCATTCCGCTGTTCCGGACACTTCCGGCGCAGCGGTTTTTTCCGCACCTGGTCCTTCCTGGTCCGGTCATCATTCAGCCTGGCACAGGCTTTCGCCACCTTTCCCCATGTGCCACATTTCCATCTCTTGGAAATACGGTGTATGGCACATGCAACGCTCCATTTTATATGGTAAGATGACATCGGGAAGAATCTAAGCCTATGGGCAGCCGTACAGGCTCCCCCGCTCCACGAATAAGGAGATGGCTATTTTCATTCCCCTGAACTTGATGTATAATGAAACGAATTGAGTGCAATTAATTGGCACCACCAGAACAAACTTAGGAGTGTGTACTTTGGAATTAATAGACTTGGAATCAGATTGTAAATATATTTTTGATAGATACCTTAAACCCTTCCCCTTTATCGCATCCACTTTCAGCTTCACGAACCTCTTCCTGTGGAGGAAGGTCCAGGAGGTGAAGTTCGACTTTGACGAGGATGCCCTGTATATCGTCAAGAGCCGTCCTGAGCCTGTCTTCCTCCCGCCCGTCCTCAAGGAAGGCGGAGACCTGAAAAAGGCCTACACGAAGCTCCTGTCGCACCTGAAGGAGAACGACCTTCCCCTGAAGGTTCGGGATGCCAGCGCAAAGGATGTGGAGGTGATCCGTTCCCTCGGATACGACATCGAAGTCATGGAGGATGTGGACAACCATGAGTATATCTACCTTGTGGAGAAGCTCAGGAACTATTCCGGAAAGAAACTCCATGGCAAACGGAACCATTACAACAACTTCATCAAGAACTACGAATATGAGATCCGGGATATCGAGGACTCCAAGGAGGAGGCGATCGCCCTCGCGAAGAAATGGTTTTCCGAAAGTTCACAATCCGAAGGCCTCAGGAATGAACTAAATGGTATAATAGAATTATTAGAAAAGAAGGAACATTTCAACATTGTCGGGCTCTCCGTCTTCATCGACGGCGTATGCCAGGGTTTCACCATTCTGGAAGTCCTGAATGATGAGGTCATCCTGAACCATATCGAGAAAGCAGACCCCACCTTCACAGGACTGTATGCATTCCTGACCAAGACAGCGCTCGACACCTTCGGAGAGGGCGTCCATTACACGAACCGCGAACAGGACCTGGGACTGCCTGGTCTTCGACGATCAAAACAGTCCTTCTACCCGGAATTCCTTGAAGAGAAATTCATTGTGACCTTCGTTTAATTGTCAGCCCGGCTACGGCCTGGTCATAGATAGCC
Source organism: Clostridiaceae bacterium (assembly GCA_035581745.1). GTDB lineage: Bacteria > Bacillota > Clostridia > Clostridiales > Clostridiaceae > Youngiibacter. The sequence continues at coordinate 372 of DATISI010000197.1, read as the reverse complement.
CCATCAGGCAAAATAAGACAAAGAGGTGATTTTATGGAATACACATTTGGAGGCTCTCCGGTAACCCTATATGGGGATACCCTTAAAGTAGGCGATGTCTTTCCTGAATTTACACTGACGGATTCTTCACTGAAGGATGTCAACAGTGAAGACCTATCGGGACCAAGAGTCTTCCTGACCTTCCCTTCGGTAGATACCTCCCCCTGCACGCTTGAGCTCCTGACTTTCAACGACTGGCTGGAAGACCTGAAGCACCTGAAAGTCTATGGGGTATCCATGGACCTCCCCTTCGCCATGGAAAGGTGTGTCAAAGCCAACGCAGGTGATAATATCATCATGCTTTCAGACCTCAAGTACAGGATGTTCGGGGAG